>JAEYXI010000486.1 GCA_023428515.1 Pseudomonadota bacterium
GTAAGATAGTGCAAATGATATAGCCGCCCACCCATCCGTCCAGAAGCTCCTAAATCGATTGAATGGCTGTTGCATTCCAGCAACAGTTTCGGATCGGCCGATCCGTCGCGAGCGAGCAATCCGCCGCGGCACCGATCAGCCCGGCAGCAGCAGCTGTGCCCGCAGTCCACCGTGATCGCCGCGCGTCAACTCGAGCTTGCCCTGGTATTCGCCGGTGATTTCGCGCACGATCGACAGGCCGAGCCCGGCGCCCGGCTTGCTCTCGTCAAGACGAATGCCTCTCTTGAGCGCCTCACGGATTTGCTCCGGCTCAAGACCCGGACCATCATCCTCCACCGATATCTCCACCCACTGGCGGCGGGGGCCCTCGCCGTCGCCCGACTGGGAGAGCGAACTCGGCGCGGCGGTGATCCAGACCCCGGCGCGGCAGAAACGGGCGGCGTTCTCCAGCAGGTTGCCGATCGTCTCCTCGATATCCTGTTGCTCCATGGCCAGTACCAGGCCTGGAGGAGACACGGACAGATGAAACTCCTTGTCCGGATTTAGTCTGCGCATGACGCGCACGAGACGCTCCAGCACCGTCTCCACGTCGGTGCGCGCCAGCAGGGACTGATGCTGGGCGGCGATCCGCGCGCGGTTCAGATAGGATTGCACCTGACCCTGCATGGCCTCGGCCTGCGAGCGCACGAGTTCGGACTGCACCCTGTCCACCGACCGCGATTCGTTCAGAAGCACGGCGATCGGCGTCTTCAGGGAATGGGCGAGATTGCCCACCTGCATGCGGGCGCGCTCGACGATGCGTCGGTTGCCTTCGATCAGGGCGTTGATGTCGTTGGCGAGCGGCATGATCTCCCGCGGGAACTCACCTTCCATCCGCTCCGTTTCGCTGCGCCGCACCCTCTCCAGCGCACGGCGGGCACCATCCAGCGGCTGGAGGCCGTAGAGGATGGCAAGGCCGTTGACGACGAGGCTGCCGAAACCGAAAACCGCAAGCGCGATGTAGAGGTTGCGCGAAAAGGTCCGGATATCGTCTTCCACGACAGCCGTGTTGCCGGAGACGCGGAAGCGCGCTGCACGCCCTTCGCCATCCAGCACGACCTCCGTTTCTGCGATCAGCACCTGGTTTCCATACGCGTCGCTCGCCGGATAGAAGCGCTCGTAGCGATTGTTGAACGGCACCGTCACGATGGACGGGACGTTGATGTTGGAGGTGCCGAGGGAGGAGGAGGAAAGCGGCCTGGCGGCGAATGTGCCGAGCGGCTCGATGATCCAGTACCACCCCGTTTCCGGTTGCGAGAACCGCAGGTCGCCCAGTTGCGGATTGCCGGAAAGCTGGTTGTCCTGCCCGATGGTGATCGAGTTGATGACGTTGTAGAGCTGGGCGCGCAGCAGGTCCTGGAAAGCCCGCTCGGCCGATTGCCGGTAGAGCTGCGAGATGACCACCGAAATGACCACCAGGGCAAGCGCGGACCAGGCGGTTGCAAGAAGCAGCACGCGCGCCGTCAGCGACGTCGGTGCGATCAACCTACCGGGCATCGGTCGGCGCTTGCATCCTGTAGCCGAGGCCGCGGACCGTCTCGATGATGTCGACGCCCAGCTTCTTGCGAAGCCGGCCCACGAAAACCTCGATGGTGTTCGAATCACGGTCGAAATCCTGATCATACATGTGCTCCACCAGTTCGGTGCGCGAGACCACCTGTCCCATGTGGTGCATCAGGTATGAGAGCAGCCGGAATTCATGTGACGTGAGCTTCAGCGGGACGCCCTCCACGCTTGCTTTCGAGGCCTTGGTATCGAGGCGGACCGGGCCGCAGACGATCTCGGACGAGGAATGCCCGGCTGCGCGACGGATCAGGGCTCGTACCCGCGCCAGAACCTCCTCGACATGGAAGGGCTTTGCCACGTAGTCGTCCGCTCCCGCGTCGATGCCGGCCACCTTGTCGCTCCAGCGGTCGCGTGCGGTCAGCATGAGCACCGGCATGCCCTTGCCCTCTGCCCGCCACTTCTCGACGACGGAGATCCCGTCGAGCACCGGCAGGCCTATGTCGAGGATCACGGCGTCGTAAGGCTCCGTCTCGCCGAGATAGTGGCCTTCCTCGCCGTCGAAAGCCTGGTCCACCACGTAACCGGCTTCCTTCAATGCGTCTGAAAGCTGCCGATTGAGATTGACGTCGTCTTCGACAACCAGAATGCGCATGCCCGCCCCTTAGATGAAAATCCTGCCGGATGTGAACCCGCCGCAAGCCTACATGGGAACTCTTACGGTGACCTTTCGCGGCCTTTCGCTGCCGCTGCCCTGAACCAGTACCGTGACCACGCATGTCTGCCCGTCCGACGAGGGCTGGGCCGACAAAAGCTGGCCGCCGGTTTCGCGGACCACCCGGGACGCCGCCGAGCCACAGTCGCCGGCAACAAGCACGAGATAATCACGCGCGGAGGCGTTTCCCGGCCCGAGGCCGGGGAAGCCAGCAATTCCGGCAGCCAGAATCGCGATGATCGGCAGTCGCGCCATGATTACGATATCCACTCACAAGACAACAGATTCATGTCCAAAGCATGTGGCGGATTATGTAGCCAAAGGCGGCTGAATGGCAAATGAATGTGCCCTAGTGCCGGGCCTCAGTTTTCTATTTTCCCCTGATTCCGGCCTGTGCCGCCACCCGTCCGTAGATCGCAAGCAGGCCGCCCGCGGCACCCGTGATGGTCACGGCGATATTCACCAGATCGGCCTGGACATCCTGGCCGAGGTCGATGCCGGCCATCTGCAACAGCGAGGCTGTGACGGCTATAAGGGCCCCCCAGACGGTCTTCGACTGGTACCACTCCTTCATTCCTTCCATCGCAATGCTCCTTGGTTGAAGATATCGATCGCACTTATGGCCCGGCCGCTATCGGACGAACCTGCGGGCAGCCGCGACACAGAAGATGACCCCGGCAGTCGCGGCAAACATCAACGGGGAAACGGGCTCGCCAAGCAGTGTCGCCGCCAGGCCGAAGCCGAGAAACGGCTGCAGCAGCTGCAACTGCCCGACGGCGGCGATGCCGCCCCTGGCGAGACCCCGGTACCAGAAGACAAAACCGATCAGCATGCTGAACAGCGAGACATAGCCAAGGCCCGCAAGCGCCGGAACGCCGATATCGGCGAAGCTCTCGGGCATGTAGTAGAGCGCACCGGCGACCATCACCGGCAGGGAAATGACGAGCGCCCAGCAGATCACCTGCCACCCCCCGAGCGTGCGCGAAAGCCGGCCGCCCTCGGCATAGCCAAGGCCGCAGACGGCGACCGCCGCCAGCATCAGTCCGTCGCCGGCAAGCGATGCCCCCGCATCCTGCGCCAGCGCAAAACCGACGACCAGCGCGCTCCCCACGACCGAAAACATCCAGAAGGCGGGCCTCGGGCGCTCGCCCCCGCGAATGACCGCAAAGATCGCCGTGGCCAGCGGCAGAAGCCCGATGAAGACGATCGAGTGGGCTGACGTGATCTGCTGCAGCGCCATGGCCGTCAGCAGCGGAAACCCCACGACCACCCCCAGCGCCACCACGACGAGCGATGCCAGGTCGGTGCCGGACGGCCGCTTTTGGCGGAAGAAAAGGAGGAGGGCCAGCGCCAGCATACCCGCGATTGCCGCTCGCGCGACCGTGAGGAACAACGGGTCGAACTGCATCACCGCCACGCGGGTCGCGGGCAACGATCCGCTGAAGATTGCCACGCCGACAAAACCACTGATCCACCCGGCCGTCCGTTCCATGAAATGCTCCATCGCCAAAGCGCCCTTTATCCGCGGAGGCGGCTGGCTCCGCCAGCGACAGTCAGATACAGTTTGACCAAACTGTTATGGATCAGAGAGCAGTACAGATGAACGGTTCCACACGCGTCGCCATGGTCATGACGACGATCCGGCAGCGGATCTCCGGGCGCAGCCTCACGCCGGGCGCCAGGCTACCGTCGGTACGGGCTCTTGCGGCCACCATGAAAGTGTCGACGTCGACCGTCGTCGATGCCTACGAGCGCCTGGTGGCGGAGGGCGCCATCATGTCCCGGCCCGGATCCGGTTTCTATGTCGCCAGCCAGGCCGCGCCCTTCTCGATTGCCGAAGCCGGTCCGAGGCTCGACCGGGCCGTCGATCCCCTCTGGATATCGCGCCAGTCGCTGGAAACTGCCGACGGTCACCTGAAGCCGGGTTGCGGCTGGCTGCCGGCCGACTGGCTTCCCCAGGAGGGTCTTCGCCGAGCCATGCGAGCGCTTTCACGGGCGCAGGGCACGTCCCTGGCGGACTACGCCTCGCCCCTCGGATTTGCCCCGCTTCGGCAGTTCGTTGCGCGGCGAATGGCCGAAAAAGGCATCGAAGCCTCGCCCGACCAGGTGATCCTCACCGAATCAGGCACCCAGGCGATCGACATGCTCTGCCGGTTTCTGATCGAACCGGGGGACGTCGTCCTGGTTGACGACCCATGCTACTTCAACTTCCATGCCTTGCTGCGGGCCCACCGAGCCCGCATCGTCAGCGTTCCCTACACCGCTTCCGGGCCGGACCTGCACGCCTTCGAACTGGCGCTGGCACAACATCGCCCCCGCCTCTACATCACCAACTCGGCCATCCACAACCCGACCGGCGCGGTGCTTTCGCCGGTGACCGCGCATCGCGTCCTCAAGCTGGCCGAGCAGTTCGACCTGACGATTGTCGAGGACGATATCTTTGCCGATTTCGAACACACGACGGCAGCGCGCCTATCTGCCTTCGACGGGCTGAACCGGGTCATTCACATCGGCAGCTTCTCCAAGAACCTCTCCGCGTCCGTCCGCTGCGGCTTCATCGCCGCCAGGCCCGAATGGATCGAGGGCCTGACGGATCTCAAGATCGCGATCTCCTTCGGCGGCGGGCGGTTGACGGCGGAAATCGTCTTCAACGTGCTGAGCGACGGTGGCTATCGCAGGCACATGGAAACGCTGAGGAGCCGCCTTTACCGTGCCAGAGGAGAGGTTTCAGCACGGCTGAACGACCTCGGCATCGTGCCCTGGCTCGAGCCGCAGGCAGGCATGTTCCTCTGGTGCCGCCTGCCGGACGGCGTCGATGCGGCGGACGTGGCCCGCAGGGCGCTCACGAGACATGTCGTGCTGGCGCCCGGCAACGCCTTCAGCCTCTCGCAGTCGGCATCGAATTTCATGCGGTTCAACGTCTCCCAGTCCCTCGACCCTTCCATCTTCGATATTCTTCGCGATGCCCTGCGGCCGGGTGGAGCGGCAGGACGGCTATAACGCGACGGTCGCATGGGCGGGGATGCCGAGCGGCACTGCCCGTCCGATCTGCCGGATCCGTACGAAGAGTGTCGCCTGCACTGCGCCGAAATCGGCGAGTTCCTCGGCTGCGGCATAGATGAAGCGCGGCTCCGCCACCTCGCGGACGCGACGAACCACCGGTCCCTCCAGGATCTCGACACGATAACGTTCCAGCGGTTCGTCGAGCGGGATGTCGGTGGCGTCCCAGTCATCGGCCTCCACGCGGCCGCGCCTGATCCACGTCAGCAGGATGTCTCCGCTCCCCTGTCGCTTTCCCCTGACATGGACAGGCGAGAGCGGCGTCTGCGCCCTGAGGCCGCCGGCAAAGAGGTATGGGCCGGAACGTCCGCCTGCCTGCCCCAGGCTTTCTGCCAGCCAGTTCATCTCGAGACCCCGTTCCTCCGCCGTCAGCCCCAGCGGCACCACCGCGTCGTCGAGGACGATCACCGGCGCCCCGTCGACCGCGCCCGCCTCCATTGCGTCTTCGGTACCCGAAAGACCACGAAGCAGCGTCGTCAGCTGCCAGCGGTTCGGGCTCGTTTCCGTCGCGCGGGCAAAGCCGATCACCTCCCAGGCGCCGTTGTCTGCCTTGACCGCAATGCGGTTCTCGCCGTTCAGCACCGTGGCTTCCTCCGCGGACGAGAGCCCCCCGAAAAAGAGTTCGAGCTGCAGCGTGACACCTCGCTGGAAACGCCCTGACACCCCGGCTGGAACTCCGGCTGAATTCCCGGGGTGAAGCGGTGCGGTCAACCTTCCTACTCGCGACGGACGGTCGAGGATGACACGGCTGCGGTACCCTTCCACGCCGCCCGACGACGACAGCGCCACCCGCCGCCACGGCCTGCACAGGCATGCAACCCGGGCAAAAGCTGCCGGTTCACCGGACGAGAAGCGCGGCAGGTCCAGGAAATGCAGGACGGGGGCGAATGCCTCGGACGCGGAGCCTGCGGCCTTCCTGCGACGCGGCTGCACACCGTAATCGGCGGGCGCCAGCATCGCGTGATGCCGCGCCACGATGCGCCTTGCGGCCCCCTCCTCGACGCGCTCCACCACGAAGGTGCCTTCCGGATTGCCTGCCTCAGCAAGCGTCAGCCGCACCGCATCGCCCGGCTCGACGGCGAGATCGGCGGGCGACAGCGCGAAGCTGATCGTCCTTCGCCCCATGCGCTGCGTGCGCAATGCGGTCTCCACCGCCGCAAGCGCGGTTTCCTCGGCCAGCACCGCCGGCACGTCATGGACGATCGACCGCTGGCTTTCAGCCCTTGCCCGTCGGGATCGCGTGGAGGATTGCTCATAGTCGAGCCTCGGGTTGAAGGATGTGAGCACCGCCTCGGCGGCGAAGTCGCTGTCGTGCCCGCGCTCTTCCGTCCAGAGCGGCTCGTCATCCAGATCCGCAACGATACCCACGTCCCTTGCAGCAAGGCTCGCCCTCATGCGGGAACGAAAGCGCAGTCTGCCGGCATCCTCCACCACGTCCACCTGAAACAGCTCCAGCAGCGGCCCGAGCAGGGCGCGCGCCGAGGTCATTTCGCCCTGCACATAGCCCGTCAGGTCGCCGCTCACCTCCGACACGTCGAAATCGGCAAACCCATGGTCGGCCAGAATCCCCGCGATCGCGTCGGCGAGCGTCGTTGCCCCGAGACGGCCGTTGAGCCAGTGACCGGTGCGCCAGTTGCCGCCGTCGCTCCAGGTCGAAAGTTCATCGGGAAAGGCGGGAACCGGCCGCGCATCCCAGGTCCAGACGAAGATGTGGCCGGGATCGACCATGCCGGCCGGCCTGCCGGCACCCTGCCACCCCCCGTGATGCGCGTCGAGGAAGCGCCGCTGCATGGTGTCTGAACGGCCGCCGCTGGAAAAATGGGGCGCAGCACTTTCGGCCGATTTCGGATCGATGAACACGTTCGGCTGGTTGGCTCCCTTGTCGACGGCCGGGCAACCGAGTTCGGTGAACCAGATCGGTTTCATGCCCGGCATCCAGGCCGTCGCCTGCGCCATCTCGCTGCCTGCGATGCGGTCGTGGTGCCGGTTCGACCACCAGCCGACGAGGTCCTTGTAGCGGAAGACCCAGGGCTTGCCCGCCAGCCCGTCGGTGATGGGCCGGCGCACCCGGTTCCGTCTGTCCGCCTCGCTTGCGTAAAACCAGTCGAAGCCCTCTCCCGCTGCGATCTGCACGGCCATCGCGCCGGCGTCCTCCGCAAGGCGAAACCCGTCCGGACCAGGACCGGAAAGGTCTTCGTCCCGCCAGTCGGCAAGCGGCATGTAGTTGTCGATGCCGACGGCATCGATGTCGGGAGACGCCCAGAGCGGATCGAGATGAAAGAAGACATCACCGGAGCCGTCCTGCGGATGGTAGCCGAAATATTCGCTCCAGTCGGCGCCATAGGTGATCTTCGCCCCCGGCCCGAGTGCTGCCCGGACGTCCGCCGCCAGCGCGACGAGTTCCTCCACGAAGGGGAAGGCGCCCGCAGCGTCGCGCAACTGCGTCAGGCCGCGCAGTTCCGACCCGATGATGAAGCCGTCGACGCCACCGGCCGCGGCCGCCAATGCCGCATAATGCAGCACCATGCGGCGATAGCCCTGGCTGCCGCCGGCGAAGGCTGCGATCTGCGCCCTGGCTTCGTCCGCGCGATCTGCGCTTTGCGGCATTCCCGGCCCGGGAAAGCAGGTTATCCTGCCGCGCCACGGAAATGCGGCCTGTTCCGCCGCGCCATACGGATCGGGCAAGGCATTGCCTGGAGGAATATCCATCATCAGGAAGGGATAGAGATAGACCTTCAGCCCGCGCGCCCTCAGATCGGCAATCGCCTGACGGACGCTCGCGTCGCTCGGCGTGCCCCCGAAGGCCGGGCCTTCCAGCTGGCTCACCAGACGGGCTTGGCCACGCGCCATTCCCGCCACCGACCATTCCAGGCTCTCCTCCCGCCTTGCCGCCACCTCCACCCCCGGCAGGACATGGCAATGCCCGGCACGCAGGTCGGTCCCGAACCACGAGACCACGAGCGCCACACGCTCCAGGTTCGGGCAAAGCGCCTGCAGTTCGTCGATGGATGCCTGCCAGTCGGTCGCGGCAGTCTTCACGTTCCGGTTCAGGATCCGCGCACTGCCCTCGCCCGTCCTCTCCGTGACGGCGATCGTTGCATAGCCGTGTTCGGTCGCGCCCGGAATGATCGTGACGGCGCGGATCTGCTGCTCCAGGCGCCCAACCGGCCGCAGCACCTCGAACTGCAGCAAGGGGATCCGGTTTCCGAAACCATCGAGCGGCAGGCGTTCGAAGACGACATAGGCGAGACCCCGATAGGCCGGCGCATGGCCTTCGCCCTGCTTCGCCTCGATCAGCGGATCGGGAAGCTGCTCCTCGCCGCCTTGATGGACGCGCATCTCGATCGCCGTCAGGTCGAGCTCGCGCCCGTCGGCCCAGACGCGCCTGACCCCGGCGATCGGTCCTTCGCACAGCCCGATCGCCAGGTTGGCGAAATAGCGGAAGGTCTCGACCCGTGGACCGCTCGCCTTGCCGCCACGCCTTTCGCGCGTCACCTCCTCCTCGAACCGCGTCGCCCAGATCAGCGTGCCGCCGATCCGCGCCGTCCCGTAGCCCCGGTTGACCGCGGTTCCCTCGTCGGCCCCCGGAATGCGTGCGGTCGCAAGCCGGGCGCCGGGGATGGTGCTGCCGCCCCCGATCAGCGCCCGGTCGACCACGCTGCCGGCAAGCGCACCCGCTGCCCGGCCGATGATCGCACCGACCGGCCCGAAGACGCCGCCGAGCGCGGCACCCGCCGCCTGGAGAAGAATGGTGGCCATGGAAAAACACCTCGCGGCGGTCCGGGAAATCGGCTGGACCCGTCAGGATTGTGATAGCGTTCGGCAATTCAGAGGCGAAAGCAGCAGGCGCGGCGCCAGCCGGCGCATCGGCGGAGATCCGCTACGCCCACTCAAGGCAGGAGCCCTGCCCTGCGGCAGGCGGAGCCCCAACTCCGGTTGCCACTCCATGAACCTACGGTCCGGAGAGCAGTTTTTTCAATCGTGCCGTATCTGCGGGAACCGATGCACCGCAGCGATCCGCCGCCGCCACGACGGCGCCAGGACCGAACGGGTGACGCATGCCTGTTCATAGGCATGAATGAAGTGGTCGGGGCCGGCGAGAATGCCGGCGTGTTTCGCGGCACAGTCGGGCCGCCAGCGGAACAGCAGCAGGTCTCCCCGTTCTGCCTCGCCCGCCGGTCGCGCTGGACCGAAAAGCCGCCACGCCGCTTCCATCAGCCGGTCCTCGCCGCCGCGCTCGGCCCAGTCCGGCGCATAGGCAGGCACCGCTTCCGGCTCCTCGCCGTACAGTTCGCGCCAGACGCCGCGGATCAGGCCGATGCAGTCGCAGCCAACACCCTTCGCGGCCCCCTGGTGCCGGTAAGGCGTGCCGATCCAGCCTTCCGCCAGCGCCGCTATCCGGTCTCCTCCCACCGCGCTCATTCGAAAATCGGGCCGCCGTCGTGAACCCGCTCCCCGTCTGCATAGGAATAGGCGAAATCGGCGCCCGGCACATGCGGGAACCCGCGAAAGTTCAGGTGGTTGCTGAAACGCGCTCTGCAGGTCGCGAAGGATCTGTCGCATCCGGCGGTGATCGTGAACGAAGCTCCCACCGCGACCGGCTCCTCCAGCGGCAGCCACAGGGTCAGCTCGGACGTCCCGTCGGCCATCGTCTCATGGCTTTCCACATCCGCCGTCACGCCATTGGCAAAAGCGAGCAGGCCATGGCGGAAGAAACCGCTCGGGAATCCGGCAGGCCCGGACACGGCAAGGCGGCTTGGATCGGTGACGGCGAGGACTGTGCCTTCGCCGCGCCAGCCGGAAAGGTCGACGCGGCATCTGCTGTCGCCGAGCGTTGCGTCGCAGCGGCGGCCATAAACCCTCCCCTGCGGCTGATCGAGCCTGTGCGCAAGGCTGCGCAGTTCGGCGCGGAACGCTCCGCCGGCCCGTGAAACCTCGCCGATCTCGCGCGCATTGAGCAGCATGTGCTGATCCGGCGCGGCCCAGTTCAACAGGAAAAGCTCCACCCGCGCGCCGTCATAGCGGCCTGCCGCAAGGTCGTCCTCGCGGATCGCCTCGCTGGAAAACCCGCCGGCCACCTCCTCGGTCCCGGCTGCAAGCCCGCTCGCCGCCTCCGCCTCGGTCTTCGAAAACCCGCTCGCGGCAAGATAGCTCGTGCCGCCGAAGGCGAGGTCGTGGTCGTGTTCGGTAAAGCCCAGCACGACGCCGTCGCGCCTTGTCACCCGCCAGCAATGGCAGGTGGTGGTCGCATCGCCTGAAAGATGCGTGGCAAGTGCGGAAGGCACCGTCTTCATGGGCGTATCTCCGTCAGTGGAATGGTCGGGATGTGGCCGGCGTCGAAATGCGCGAGGTTGACGTCGATCCGGTCGGTGTCGAAGCGAACGGGCACGTCGAACTCGAAGCCCGCCCGCACCTGCGCTCCCGGCGGGGGGACATGCCCTGCCTGGAAGGTGACGATGCCCGTCGCGCCGTCGACCGCGAAGGCGCCCTGGGGCTTCGGCACGCCGCCGACGGACACCAGCACCGCTCCCGGGACAGGCTTTGCGATCGGCCGCACCCATGCACCCCCCGAATCCTGATAGGTCTTGGCGAGCTGGAAGGAGGCGGTCACGCCGTCACCTTCTCCGATCATCTGATCCGTGGCAGAGACCGCTATCTTCGGCGGACAGGACCGCCAGTCCACCGGATCGCGAAAGCGGAAACCGTAAAGCTGACCGTGCCGGGCCTCGAAGAACTCCAGCACCTCGTAGAGGTCGCCAAGCGATCTGACGCCCGATCCCGCGTCGTAGCTTCGCCTCGAATCGCGCCAGCGCTGGTTGCGGCTCTCGCGTCCGTTGGACAGGCCGACGATATCCGTACGCCGCACCGGTCCGCCCGTGGCACCGAGCGCCAGCCGCAGCGGAAAGCGCACTTCGTGGAAACCGCCCATTGCTCAAAGCCCCCTGCGTCCGCGTGCGACACTGCGCGCCAGCATGGCCGAGATCTGCCCCTCGCTCTTGCGAAAGCTTGCAGCGTCCGTCGCCGTGACGTTGAAGACGATCTGCGGCGCCGCCCCGCCACCGCCGGCAGCCACGCCGAGCGCGCCGTCGGGACCACGCCTCAGCGGCAGGATCGCCTCGGCGCCCGCCTCTCCCATCAGGCCCATGCCGCCTGCCATCGGAAAAAAGCCCGGACTTCGCACCACGCCGCCATCGGCAAAGGGCGTGACGGAGCCGAAGACACCGCCGATCGCGTTGCCGATCAGGTTTTCGAGCGGCTTCAGCCCGGCGGCAAGGGCAATGTCGGTCAGGCGGTTGCCGAGCCCCCGCAACACGTCCTCCAGTCCCCTGCCGCCCACCGTCGCCGAGCGCAGGGCGCCGGTCAGCGCAGCCCCGAAACGCTGCGACCGCGCCTCCAGATCGGCCATCACCTCGCCCAGTGCCTCTGCATCCGAAAGGGCATCCGAAAAGCCCTCATCATCGCCTGCCATCATTGCCTCCATCATCGGGAAACTGCCGCATCAGCGCGTCCAGCCCGGCTCTCTCCATGATCGGGGTGATCGGCCGGAGCCCGCCGGTCGCGGCCAGGAACTCCCTGGGGCTCAGCGCCCAGAACGTGTCGGGGGAAAGCCGCAGCACGCAGAGGCCGACATGCATCACCGCCTCCCAGGGGAAGGGTTCATGGCCAGCCTTCACGCCTGCTGCGGCATTCAAGGGTTTGTGGTGGTCTCCTTCGGCGCGCCGCCGAACGTCTCATCCAGAAGCTCCGCGACGATCCGCGCAAAAGCGGCGACACCGCCTTCCATGGTCATCGCCGCCACCTCGTCGTCGGAACAGGGATTGCCGCCGCCGCGCAGCCCCGCGCCGATGATGCGGATCATGTCGGCGGCCTTCAGCCGGCCTTCGGAAAACCGCCCGGCCAGCCCGTGAAGATCGGCGACGGCAAAGGCCGTTTCCAGTTCCGCCAGCGCTCCGAGCGTCAGGCAGAGCACGCGGCGCTCGCCGCCGATCACCGCCTCCACTTCGCCGCGCCTGCGGTTTGCGCGTCCGCCCGCCAGCATCAGAGCGCCCCGAAGCTCAGGGCGCCGGCCGATTCGAGCGCCAGCTCGAAGCGGATCTCGCCGTTGTGGTCGCCGGAATATTCGAGCGCCGTCACCTGGAACGGGCCGGCGACGGTCCCGAATGCCGGAATGACAATCTGCCAGTTGAGAATGCTGCCGGCGAAGAATGCCGTCCTCACCAACGCGTCGCTCGCCTGGTCCTTGAAGATACCCGCGCCCGTCAGCGACGCACGCTGCACGCCCGCGCCGCCGAGGAGCTCGCGCCAGCGTCCGGCGCTTTCGGCGTCGGTGATGTCGACCACCTCGGCATTGAAGGCGAGCCGCTTCGAGCGCAGCCCGGCGACCGCCTGGAATGCGCCCGCATTGTCGATCTTCAGGAGCAGGTCCCTGCCCTTCTGCGCCACCATGTGCCTTTTTCCTTTCCATGGTTGTTGCGGTTTCCCGGCCGCTATTCCGTCACGGCCCGCAACCGCGTCTCGGTCAGGAAAAGCCGGGTTCTCGGCTCTCGCCGCGTCCGGGTGCGAAGCTGCAGCAGGCTCACCAGCGCCGCCCCGTCGAGGGTGAGAGCCGCGTCGTGCAGCAGCCGGTGGACGACGGCGGCGATCTCCTGCGCCTGCCTGCGGCCCCCGGCCTCGGACCAGATCTCGAGCGTCAGCAGATGTTCCTCGCCCGCTTCGGTCGCCGTCGAATAGTCCCGGGTTTCGGTTTGGCCGAACACGATCGCCGGCAGCACCGGCCGCGGCAGCAAGCGGTCGCGGATCCCGTCCGGACCAATCAGCGCGGCGAGTTCCGCGTCCCCGGAAAGCCGCTGATGGATTGCCCGCAGAAGGACGTTCGCGGCACTCATGGGGCTTCCTCCTCGCACTGGCAGACGAGAAACCGCCGCGTTTCGTCCGGGTCGCGCACGAGCTTGACGGAAAAAACCCGCGTCCCCTTGCGCAAGCGCTGGCCCGCGGCGATGCCGTCGCGGTAACGAACCCAGATGCGGTGGCTGATCGTTCCGGCCTCCCCGTCCGCCTCTTCGGCCAGCCGGAACGAGACCGGCTCGATCCGCGCCCAGAGCGAGGCGACAACATCGAAGG
>JAEYXI010000066.1 GCA_023428515.1 Pseudomonadota bacterium
GTTCGACCTCAAGGTGCGCATCGAGAAATGCGCACCAAAAGAGGCGGGGTTCACCGAGCCGCAGTTCGAGCGTTTCGAGCAGCCGCCGCATTTTTCGCGACCGGTGGATAAGCTGTCGTTCGGCGCGGAGTTCCATAGGGAGCCGGCTGAATGACCTGCCTGCCTGCCAGCACGGAGAAAAAACTCGGGCTCGTCATCGATCTCGACACCTGTGTCGGATGCCAGGCCTGCGTGACCTCGTGCAAGGAGTGGAACACCGGTGGCCACATGGCGCCTCTGACCGACATCGACCCCTATGGCGGGCATGTCGACGGCGTGTGGTTCAACCGCGTGCATGCCTATGAGCATGTGACGGAGATGGGCGGGCGCACCGTGCATTTCCCGCGCTCGTGCCTGCATTGCGAGACGCCGGCCTGCGTGACGGTCTGCCCGACCGGCGCTTCGTACAAGCGCTCGTCCGACGGCATCGTGCTGGTCGACGAGGACAAGTGCATTGGCTGCAAGCTGTGCAGCTGGGCCTGCCCCTATGGCGCGCGCGAGTTCGACACAGATGTCGGGGTGATGAAGAAATGCACGCTCTGCGTGGACCGCATCTACAATGACAACATCGCACCGGAGGATCGTGTGCCGGCCTGTGTCGCGGCGTGCCCGACAAGCGCGCGGCACTTCGGCGATCTCGGCGATCCGGAGTCTGCTATTTCGCAACTGGTCGAGGATCGCGGTGGCGTCGAACTGATGCCAGAACTCGGCTACAAGCCGACCAATCGCTATCTGCCGCCGCGCGCGCGGACAGAACGCGCCGCCAAGGTCGCTGCGCCCGCGCTCGAGACGGTGAAGGCGGAGGGCGGGTTCCTCGGCTGGGTCGACCGCATGCTGTCCAGCTAACCCATGCATCCGGCGTATTCGGTCATCTTCTTCACGACGGCGACGGGCGCGGGCTACGGCTTGCTCGCCTGCCTCGGCATCTCGGCAGGGTTCGGCCTGATCGAACCCGGCTTCTGGTTCCGCTTCGTCAGCCTTGGCCTGGCGCTGGTGCTGATCGCCTCAGGGCTGTTGTCGTCGACCGCGCATCTCGGGCGGCCGGAGCGCGCCTGGCGCGCCTTCTCGCAATGGCGCAGTTCCTGGCTGTCCCGCGAGGGGGTGGCCTCCAGCGCCACCTTCGTGCCGGCCGGGCTGTTCGGCATCGGCTGGGTGCTGCTCGGCAAGGATGGCGGCTGGGTCGCGGCAATGGGATTGCTTTCCGCGATATGCGCGGTGGCGACCGTGTGCACCACCGCGATGATCTACGCCTCGCTGAAGCCTATCGCGCAATGGTCGAGCCGCTTCACGCTGCCGGCCTATCTGATCTTCGCCGCGATGACCGGAACGGTCGTGTTCAACGCGCTGCTCTGGCTGTTCGGCCAGCCGTCGTTGCCGGTGCTTCTGCTGGCGCTGGCGCTCACCGTGATCGGCTGGGGGTGGAAGGTTGCAACCTGGCGGCACAACGACCAGCTTGGCATTGGGACGACTCTGAACAGCGCGACAGGATTGAAGGGCGGCGAGGTACGGTCGATCGAATGGCCGCACACCGAGGAAAACTACCTGCTCAAGGAGATGGGTTTCCGCGTCGCGCGCAAGCACGCGGCGCGACTGCGGCTCATCGCGCAGGGCCTCGCCTTCGCGCTGCCGCTTCTGCTGCTTGCCGCAGCGTTCGCGCTCTCCAACGCAGCATGGCTGCCCGCGATCCTTTCGCTGGCGGCCGCAGCGTCGCAGCTTGTTGGCATGCTGGTCGAGCGCTGGCTCTTCTTCGCCGCGGCGAAGCACACGGTCGCGCTCTACTACGGCCGTTAGGCCGCGGCTCGACTTGCCGCCCGCCTTCGCGATGCCACGCCGCCGTTACCTGATGACGAGAACCGGAACCGGGCTGTGGGCGAGCACTTCCGACGTCTGGCTGCCGAGCAGCAGGCGGCCGAGGCCGCGGCGTCCGTGCGACGACATGGCGATCAGGCTGCAGTCGCGCGACTTGGCGGTGTCGATGATCGCTTCAGCGGGGAGCGAATCCGGCACGTGCAGCGTATCGGCCTCGACGCCGAGCTTGTCGGCGCCTGCCTTCGCGCTCGCCAGCACGCCCTCGGCCCACTTCTTCTGGCCGGCATCATAATCCGCCATCTCGTTCGGACCGGGAACCCAGCCGGCTCCGGCCATGCCCGTATAGACCGGAAACCGCTCCGTGACCGTTACGATGGTGACCTTGGCGCCAAGTGCCTTTGCCAGGGATAGCCCGTGGTCGACGCCTTTCTGCGAGACATCGGAGCCGTCGGTGGAAATCAGTATGTGCTTGTACATTTTCGCTCCTCGCTGAGGCTTTTGCCCGGTTATCTTAAGGCGGCAACTGCGTCGCGAACAGCCTTGAGGTGTCGTGTGACGGGACCCTGACGCCAGCTTTGCCTGATCGAAGCCTTGCCGGGCATCGAGAGACCGTCATTTCGGATCGTAGGCGATCACCTCGATCTCGACCTTGCAGTCGACCATCATGTCGGCGCGCACGCAGGAGCGGGCCGGCAGGGCCGCGCCGAAATACTCGTTGTAGACCTTGTTGAACGGCCAGAAGTCGCGTGTGTCGGCAAGCCACACCGTGGCTTTCACCACATGTTCGAGGCCGAGGCCGAGATCGCCGAGGATCGTCTTGATGTTGGCGACCGTCTGATGGGTCTGCTCGACGATAGAACCGTGCACGATGTCGCCGTCCGGTCCCATCGCCACCTGGCCCGACACGAACACGAAATCGCCGGCACGGACCGCCTTGGTGAAGGGCACGGCGCGGCCGCCAGGTCCGGTGGTGGGTGGCCCGAAACGCTCGATCGTCATTTTCTTTCTCCCTCTCAATTCATTGGTTCGAAACTATCGCACCTTGCCGCGCGCCGCGACCGGCCAGATGATTTCGACCGCGCCGTTGCGCAGGCCGTAGACTTCGTCGACCATATTGGAGACGACGCAGCAATGGTTGGGGATGATGTTGATCACCTCGCCGACTTGAGGCTTCCTGGGCGAGGCGGAGAGGTCGACCATGCCGTGCTCCTCCGAGAGATTGGCGATGACGGCCTCCGGATATTCTACGACCCGGCCGAAACCTTTTACGAAATACTGCTCGCGGGTCAGCACCTTGGAGCCCGCGTCGATGATCGCGCGGTCCTCGGTCGGGCGGCTGACGACAGTGGCGCGTACATGCATGGCGCAGTCGTCCCAGGTGGCCGCGCCGGATTGCACCGTCATCACGTCGTTATAGGCATAGGTGCCGGCGCGGTGCTCGGTCGTCTCGGGATAATCGGCGAGCGTCAGGAGCGCCGCAGTGCCGCCACCCGACAGCACCGGCAGCGGGATGCCGGCCGCCTTGAACAGTTCGACGGCGCGCGTGAAGAACGGCTTGGTGTTCGGCGCGTTGTTCGGATAGACCGCCAGCCCCTCGAAGGCGAGGCCGGGCAACCTGCCGGCGACGCGTGCAAGATCAAGCGCAGCGTCGGGCGTCTGGACGCCGTTGCGGCCGAAGCCGCCGTCGCATTCGATCAGCACCGGCAGGTCGACCCCGCTGCCGCGCGCAGCGTCCGACAGGCCCTGAAGCACGGTCTCGTTGTCGGCCACCACGGCGAGCCGCTTCACGCGCCTGGCAAGGTCGACCAGCCGGCGGGTCTTGGCCTCGCCTACGATGTTGAAAGTGATCAGTATGTCGGCGGCGACGCCGGCGTCGATGTAGATCTCGGCCTCGCCGAGCTTCTGGCAGGTTATGCCCATGGCTCCCGCCTTCATCTGCATGGCGGCGATGTCAGGAATCTTGTGGGTCTTGATGTGCGGGCGGTTGAGCTTGCCTGAAGCGGACACCAAGCTCTGGGCGCGTGCGATGTTCTTCTCGAGCCTGTCGAGATCAATCGTCACGGCGGGCGTGTCGAGTTGGGCGGCCGGCTGCATGGCGTCATTCCTCCTGTAGATTTCCGCTACCGTCTCCAGCCGCAGAGCGGGACGATGTCAAGCGGATAGAACAAGTCCGGGACATCATTCATGTGGGTCGCGTTCCTGCATGACAGCGCTGGGGTCGGTACTCGGCGTCGGTATGG
>JAEYXI010000068.1 GCA_023428515.1 Pseudomonadota bacterium
GGCAAACACCGTCCCGCCCGCGCCCGAAGCCCCGGCAACCGTCGCCGAGACGCCGCCGGCGGCCGGCACACCTCCATCCGCCGAAGCGCCCGCAGCCACGGCAGCGGCTCCGACCGAAGCGCCCGCAGCCTCTGCCGGGCCCCAGCCTGCGCCTGTCCCGGAACAGCCGGCTGCTTCGAGTGCAGGAACGCAAGATGCCGGACAGGCCGCCGAGCCGCCGGCGGCGCCGTCTGCCGAAACACCGGCATCGCCGCCGGCTGTTGCTGAAACTCCTGCGGCACCCGCTGCGGGAACCGTAGCCTCCGATGCCCCTGCGGTAGCAGAGCCTGCGCCGCCCGCCGCCGGCGAAGCGGAAACGGATGTCGCCGCTGCGCCCGCGCGGCAGGGCGAACTGCCCGCGCCGCCGTCGACGGACGTCGACGAGGTGCTCGCGCCGAAGCTGCAGTCGGTCGACAGCGCCGTCATCATCCGGCGCGGCGACACGCTATGGCGCATCTCGCGGCGCGTCTACGGCCGCGGCATCCGCTATTCGACCATCTACCTCGCCAACGGGAAACAGATCGAGGACCCGGACCGGATCTGGCCGGGACAGGTCTTCAAGGTCCCGGAAAAATCCAACGACGGCAAGGCCGACGCGGACTACACGACGCTCGGCGACCGCCTGACGACGATGCCCAAGGAAGGCGAGGCGGGTACGGCTCCGGTCGAGGCGCAGCAGTAGAAGCGCGCAATTCAACGGCTGTCTCCAGGGACTTCACACAACGCTCTCGCAGTGCCGAACCTTGCTTGCATGGCGTGCATAGGCTGGCGAAACGCGACCGCCTGCACGCCTTCCTTGGCGTCACCCTCCAGGCGCATTTTTCGATCTGTTTCGAGGGAACAGTTTTGGCCCTTCCGCGTTCTGGAGCGCCGTCCTCAGGCATCCGCAAAAAGAAGTCACAACAACAAGGAACGGGTCATGCTCGATACTGCCTTCGCTTCCCCGCTTGTCGTTCTCGTCGGAATGGGTTTTCCACTCGAAATCCGCTGCGTCACGGATGCTCTTCGTTACCTGGACGGGCAGCCCGCGGCACTCAGGGACGAGGCATTTCACGCGACCTACGGCGCATGCCGCGACGCGCTGAACGGCAAGGTTTCCGTCGCCGAAGCGCGCGATGTCCTCTGCGCCCTGGCTCGAAGGCGCGGCGTCCTTGTCGAGGAAGCGTGGGCCCAGCCGGCTTCCGCCGCTGCCGGCGGCTCGCTGGCCGCCTGACGATCGCCTCACCGAACGGAGTTTATCGAGCGAAGGCGCTTGCCTTGACGAGCTTCATCGTTTATCGCCGATGAACGATGAACATGCTCTCGCCTGACCAGGCCATCGATGCCGGCCGCCGCCAGCTTGCGCTGCGCTTCGCGGCGCTGTCGCATCCGGTCCGCATCGAAATCCTGCAACATCTTGCCCTCCACGATGCCTGCTGCTGCGGCGATGTCGTGCAAAGGCTCGATCTTGCGCAATCCACCATTTCGCAGCATCTGAAGGTGCTTGTGGAAGCCGGTCTGGTCGCCTTCCGGCCGGATCGGCCGCGCTCCCGCTACAGCGTCAACCGGGAGGCGCTGGCAGGGCTCTCGGATTCGGTCGCGACACTCGTCAAATCCTGCTGCCGCTAACGCAGCGACAAGAAGAACAAGGCACGCCGCATTGGCCACCCAAACTGTATCCGGTGATTCCGGCTCAACCTTCAGCGCGCTGAGGAGCCTCTGGCCCTATATGTGGCCGCCCGACAGGCCCGATCTGAAAATGCGCCTCGTCTGGGCGACGGTGCTGCTCTTCGTCGCCAAGGGCGTGCTGGTGCTCGTGCCCTATTTCTTCAAATGGGCGACCGACGCGCTGGCCGGCGATTCCACCACCGCGCCGCCGCTGCCCGATTTCCTGCTCGCGCCGGTGATGCTGGTCATCGCCTACAATGTGCTCAGAATCGTGCAGCTCGGCTTCAACCAGCTGCGCGATGCGCTCTTCGCGCGGGTCGGGCAGCATGCGGTGCGCCAGCTCGCCTACCGTACCTTCGTCCACATGCACGAGCTGTCGCTGCGCTTCCATCTCGAGCGGCGCACCGGCGGCCTGTCGCGCATCATCGAGCGCGGCACCAAGGGCATCGAGACGATCGTGCGCTACACCATGCTCTCCATGGCGCCGACCGTGCTCGAATTCGCTCTGACGGCGGGCATCTTCGCCTTCGCCTATGGCTGGACCTATGTCGCGGTGATTGCGGTGACCGTGGCGCTCTATGTCTGGTTCACCGTCAAGGTCAGCGACTGGCGCATCGGTGTGCGCCGAGAGATGAACGACAGCGACACCGACGCCAACACCAAGGCGATCGACTCGCTGCTCAACTACGAGACGGTCAAATACTTCAACAACGAAAAGATGGAGGCCGAGCGATACGACCGCTCGATGGCGCGCTACGAGAAGGCGGCTACCATGACCTGGGTGTCGATGGGTTGGCTGAACTTCGGCCAGGGCGTCATCTTCGGCATCGGCATGGCGGCGATCATGTGGCTGTCCGCGCGTGAAGTCATGGCGGGGACCCAGACGGTCGGCGACTTCGTCTTCGTCAATGCCATGCTGATGCAGCTTTCCCAGCCGCTGAACTTCATCGGCATGATCTACCGCGAGATCCGCCAGGGCCTCACCGATATCGAGACCATGTTCGACCTTCTCGCCATCAAGCGCGAGGTGGTCGACCGGCCTGGCGCCGCGCCGCTTGCCGTCTCGCAAGGCACGGTCGAATTCCGCGACGTGCATTTCGCCTACGACCCCGAGCGGCAGATCCTGAAGGGCGTCAGCTTCAAGGTGCCGGCAGGCCGCACTGTCGCCATCGTCGGCCCGTCCGGCGCGGGAAAATCGACCGTCTCGCGGCTGCTCTTCCGCTTCTATGACGTGCAGTCGGGAAAAATCCTGATCGACGGGCAGGACATACGCGACGTGACGCAGGAGAGCCTGCGCGCGGAGATCGGCATGGTGCCGCAGGACACGGTGCTCTTCAACGACACCATCGCCTACAACATCCGCTACGGCCGCATGAGCGCGCCGCCGGAAGAGGTGAGGCGCGCCGCCGACCTCGCGCAGATCGGCGGCTTCATCGAGCGCCTGCCCGATGGCTACGACACGACGGTCGGCGAGCGCGGCCTGAAACTGTCGGGCGGCGAGAAGCAGCGCGTGGCGATCGCCCGCACCATCCTCAAGGCGCCGCCCATCCTCATCCTGGACGAGGCGACCTCGGCGCTGGATTCCCATACCGAGCAGGAGATCAAGGCCGCGCTCGATCTTGTGAGCAAGGGCCGCACCACCATCGTCATCGCACACCGTCTGTCGACCATCGTGTCGGCCGACGAGATCATCGTGCTGAAGGACGGCCGCATCGTCGAGCGCGGCAAGCACGCCGCGCTGCTCGCCGAGCGCGGCCTCTATGCCTCCATGTGGGACCGCCAGCGCGAGGCTTCCGAGGCGGAGGAGCGTCTGCGCATCGCCCGCGAGGAAGACGCGGAGGGCGTCATCGTGCGCCGCCGCACGCCGGAGGTCGCGCCCGGCGAATAATCGCGAAAGCCGCTTGACCTCAACTTAAGTTGAGGTCGTAGCCATCCAATCCTCCGCTGGACCCTTGATTGGTTCCGGCGGCGTGCTTTGTGGATTGGAGAAAGCAAATGCGCTTTTCGGATCAAGAATATCATGGCGGCAGGGTCTATCGGCTGGACAGGTTTGTCGTACCGGCCGAGGCGCGGGACGAGTTCCTGATGCGATTGAACCAGACGCACAAAATCCTGCGCAAGCAGTGGGGTTTCATCCAGGATTTCCTGCTGGAGCGGCCGGGCGAGGGCGGCGCGACCATCATCGTCACCATGGTCGAGTGGGACAGCCAGGAGACCGTCGACCGTGTCATGCCCATCGTCCAGGCGGCACACAGGGAGATGGGCTTCAGCCCGAAGGAAACGATAGCGCGGTTGGATATCACCGCCGAGATCGGCATCTACCAGGCGGTCGGGCGGGACGGCCTCGTCCCGGCCTGACGGCGGACAGGGCTGTCGCGTGGGACCATTGTCGCGTTGCGGGGGTTGAGCGTTTCCGCTAATCAGGCGCCCAACCTGAAACGGAGCGTGCCCCTCGCACGATGAACCCCGACCGATGAGTCTCGTCGACACCGTCAAGAACGCGTTCGTTCCCATCCACAAGGAGGGGTATCCGTTCATCGGCGCCTTCGCCGTCGTGACTCTCCTGTTCGCGCTGTTCTCGACCAACCTGTTCTGGATCGGCCTCATCCTGACGGCATGGTGCGCCTATTTCTTCCGCGATCCGGTGCGCGTCACGCCGACCGACGACAGGCTGGTGATCAGCCCGGCCGACGGCGTCGTCTCCTCGGTCGGCCCCGGTATCCCGCCGCGCGAGCTTGGCCTCGGCTCGAGCGAGATGACCCGAATCTCGGTCTTCATGAACGTCTTCTCCTGCCACGTGAACCGCGCGCCTGTGCGCGGCCGGATCACCAGGATCGAGCATCGCCCGGGCAAATTCCTCAACGCCGAGCTCGACAAGGCGAGCGAGGAGAACGAGCGCAACGGCGTCGTCATAGACAGCCCCAATGGCACTGTCGCCGCCGTGCAGGTGGCGGGCCTCGTCGCGCGGCGCATCGTCTGCTGGGCGGAGGCTGGCGGCAACATCGCCGTCGGCGAGCGCTTCGGTATCATCCGCTTCGGCTCGCGCGTCGATGTATTCCTGCCGCGTAATGCCACGCCGCGCGTCGCCGTCGGCCAGACGGCGGTGGCCGGCGAGACGGTCATCGCCGAATTCGGCGGTCCGGCCGCGACGCCGCTGGTGCGCATCGACTGATGGCGTTTCGCCCATTCCCACCGCATGGCAGGGGCGGTCCTCGCATCCGCGAGATCCCGCTGCGCATGATGCTGCCCAACCTCGTCACCGTGCTTTCCATTTGCGTCGGCCTGTCGGGCATTCGTTTCGCCTTCGAGGGGCGCTTCCTGACCGCGGTGACGATGGTCCTGTTCGCGGCCTTCCTTGACGGCATAGACGGTCGCCTGGCCCGCCTGATGAAGGCGACGTCCAAGTTCGGCGCGCAGATGGATTCGCTGGCCGACATCGTCAATTTCGGCGTCGCGCCGGCGCTGGTGCTCTATGCCTTCCTGCTCGACCGCGCCGGCTCGCCCGGCTGGATCGCGGCGCTGCTCTTCGCCATCGCCTGCGGCCTGCGGCTCGCGCGCTTCAACGTGCTTGACGAGGATTACCTTGAACGGCCCGCCTGGCAGGAGGAATATTTCGGCGGCGGGCCCGCGCCCGCGGGCGCGGTTCTCGTGATGCTGCCGCTCTACCTCGCCTTCATCGGCGTCTACGAGCCGACGCGGATCGCGGCCTTCGTGTCGAGCGGCTTCACCGCGCTGGTGGCTTTCCTGCTGGTCAGCCGCATCCCCGTCTATTCAGGCAAGAAGCTCAGGGTACGGCGCGACCGCGTCCTGCCGCTCATCCTCGCCGTCGCGCTCTTCGTCCTGCTTCTCTTCAGCTATCCCTGGCACACGCTTTCGGCCGGCGTGATCGCCTATCTCATCTTCCTGCCGCTGTCGGTGCGCGCCTACGCGAAACGCGCGCAGATCGAGGAGTCGAAGCCGGCGGAAGCGGAGGCCGCCCCACCCGAGGACGATGCGGAGACGGAGGCCGTGGCGGAGCCGGGCCAGGTTCCGGAAAAGGAATAGCCGGCGCCTTAATTATTGAACGCCGTCATCCTGACGCTCTCTTCTAAGCCGCCATCCCCAGCCCCAGGCTCTCCATCGCCATGCGGCGCGCCGAGACGTAGTCGGTCTTGCCCGAGCCGAGCACGGGAATCTCCGTCACCCTGATGATATCGGCCGGCACCATGATCTCGGCCGCGCCGGCCTGCTTGCCGCAGCGGCGCAGCGCCTCCGGGTCGACGTCGTCGGCGGTGGTGATGAGCACGATCTTCTCGCCGCGTTTCTTGTCGGGAACCGAGACGGCGGCATGATTGTCCTCAGGCCAGAACGCCTTCACCATCATCTCGACGGCGCCGAGCGAGATCATCTCGCCGGCGATCTTGGCGAAGCGCTTGGCGCGTCCGCGGATGGTGATGAAGCCTTCGCGGTCGACCGACACGATGTCGCCGCTGTCGAGCCATTCGCCCTCCAACGGCTGCAGCTCGCCGGGGCGGTCCGACGTCATGTAGCCGCGCATCAGGTTCGGGCCTGCCAGCCAGAGCTTGCCGCCTTCGGAGATGCCTTCGACCGGTTCGAGCCGCATGCGCATGCCCGGCAGCAGCCGGCCGACCGTGCCGTCGCGATTGTGCGACGCCGTGTTCACGGCCACCACCGGCGCCGCTTCCGTCAGGCCGAAACCCTCGACGATCTCCGCACCGAAGCGCTCGCGCCAGGTCTTGCGGGTCTCCGGCTTCACGGCCTCGGCGCCGGCCACCACGAAGCGCAGGCTGGAGAAATCGCCGTCCTTCGCTGTGCGCGCATATGCGGCCAGGAACGTATCGGTGCCGAACATGATGGTCGGCTTCACCTTGCGTGCGATCTCGGGGATGATCTTGTAGTGCAGCGGCGAGGGGTAGAGGAACAGCGGCACGCCGTAGACGAGCGGCAACACCGTGCCGCCGGTCAGCCCGAAGGAATGGAAGACCGGCAGCACGTTGAGCAGCTTGTCGGCGGGCGAGAAGGTGATGCGCGCCTCGGCCTGCGCGACGTTGGCGAGCAGGCTCCTGCTCGACAGCACCACCGCCTTCGGCACGCCTTCCGAGCCCGAGGTGAACAGGATGACGGCAGGCTTTTCGCCGTCCTGCCGCGCCAGCGGCATGCGCCAGAGAAGCGCCGCCATCAGCTTTTCGAGGGCGCCGACGCTCTCCCTGATCTCCTCGAGCCAGACAAGCTTGGCGCCGCCTTTCTCGATGGCTTCGATGATGTCGGTGATGCCTGCCTTCTCGACGAACGCCCTGGAGGAGACGACCGTGCGGATCGCCGCGGCCTTCACCGCCGCCGTGATGCTGGCGGGGCCGGCCGTGTAGTTCATCAGCGCGGCGACGCGTCCGCCCGATGCGAGGCCGAGCAGCGAAAGCACCACGCCGTTGGCGTTGGGCAATAGCACGCCGACCGCTTCGCCCGGCTTTGTCGTCGCCTCGAAGCGCCGGCCGAGCACGCGGGCGCCCGTTAGCAGTTTCCGGTAGCTCAGCGCGCCGGTCACCACATCTTCGACGATCGGCTTCGACGGGCCGAACAGGGTCGCGGCGTCGCGCACCGCTTCGAACAGGCTGCGGCCGGCGCCGCCGGCGCCTGCGAGCCGGGCTTCGGCCAGCCGGTCGAAGAATGCGTTCGAGGCCGTGACCGTCGACGATCCGCCGGCGCGCTCGACAAGTTGCGCGATGGTCATTGGTTCGAGCGCGACAATCGACAGCTTCTTGAACCAGCGGCGTGGCGCGCGTTCCCTCGGTGTCAGCGACGACGGCAGGAAGCGCCCGCCCGAGACGAAGACCGGCACGATCCTGGCGTCGGCCTGGACGGCGATGCGCGATACCGCCCGGAACAGCCGGAAGGTTTTCGTGTCCGGCTCGACAGTGTCGGGCAGATAGACGGCGAGGCGGCCTTTGCCCCTGAGCACCCGCACCAGCCGCCGGCTGACGAAGACGTGCTTGGCGTTGAAGGTGATGGTGCGCGCAAGCTCGCGCCAGGGCTCCAGCCGCATCGATTTCGCCGACGCCTCGTCGAGTATGTGCAGCGTCTGCTCGGGCAGCAGCGACAGCATCAGCGCCGGGTCGAGCCTCGACTGGTGCCAGATGGCATAGATGACGGGCGCATCGGCCTTGGCGGCCGGCTTCATCTGCGAATCGCCGATCCGGTAGATGAGCTTCAGGGGCACATAGAGGACGGCCTGCCGGAAGCCGATGCCCAGCCGGAATACCTCGAACGCCGCCAGCGCAAGCCATGCGGCGAGCAGGCCAAGCAGAATCGCTCCGGACAGGATCATGCCGCGTCTCCCTATCCTCGCGGCTCTTGGCGACCGCGTCGGAGCATGAACCTAACCGAACGGAGGCTGAGGTCAATCGCGAGCTGAGCAGGCGCACGCGACTGTGTTTCCTCGCCGCCGCTCAGCGCCTATATGTGACGGCACCGACAAAATGAGGATTTCGCATATGGATTCCGTCACGCTGAAGGCCATGCAGGCGCCGCTGAAGGACGCCTACCGCAACGACGCCGACAAGGCGATGATCACGCTGCGCGCCAAGGGTTCAGTCGACGACCAGAAGATCGCCTGCAAGGTGGAGACCGGCCGCGCGATCGCCGAGGCGGGGCTGCATCCGGCGACCGGCGGCAGCGGCATGGAGCTCTGCTCCGGCGATATGCTGCTGGAGGCGCTCGTCGCCTGCGCCGGCGTGACGCTGAAGGCTGTGGCGACCGCGCTGGAGTTCAGGCTGGAGGGCGCGACGGTCGAGGCCGAAGGCGATCTCGATTTCCGCGGCACGCTCGGCGTATCCAAGGAAGCGCCGGTCGGCTTTCGCGCCATCCGGTTGCGCTTCGATCTCGACACCGACGAACCGCAGGACCGCATCGATTCGCTGATCAAGCTCACCGAGCGCTATTGCGTCGTCTTCCAGACGCTCAACACGCGACCCGAACTGTCGGTCGCGGTCGATGCGGAGCGGCCGGTCGCGAAACTCTGATACGGCATCGCTCGCCGGCGTTTGCCGTTCCAAAAGGAAAGGCGCCGAATGGCGCCTTTTTATCGGATTGGCAATGGTCAGAACGTCGTCGCAGCCCGCACGAAAGGTCCATGTACCAACGGATCGTCGTCGGCGGTCAAGGTGAAGCCGTCGGTGCTGATGCTGGTCCCCTCCCGCAGGTTCCACCATTGCTGGAGCCTGTAGCCCGCGGTGAAGATCAGGCGGTCGCTGGCGTGCCACGACAAGCCGGCGAGGCCCTCGAGATTGTAGAGCGTTCGGCTGTCGCTGGACGAACTGGAAGTATCGGTTTCGCTGGTGAACGTGTCCACGTCGAAGCTGCCGAACAGGAGGGAGCCGGAGGCTTCGGCGACGAAGCCGAAATTGGAGTTGCCGAGCATGGTTTCCGACTGGAAGCCGACACGCGGGCCGAAGGCCCAACCCTCGGCATCGAATCTCTCATCCCTGCCTCCGTCGGCAGTGAACCTGAGGCTGTCGTCCGAATGGAGGACGCGAACGCCGAACAGGAAGCGCGTCAGCGGATTTCCGTTGAAGTGATATCCGGCATCGAGGTCGATCGTCTGGAAGTCGAGATCGGAACGGACCCTGCTGTTGAAGGCGTCCGCGCTATCGTTGAGCTCATCGAACCATGTCGCCGTGCCGGTGATCTGCCAGTCCCAGGTTGGGTTGAACAGCCGGCGATAGCTGATCGCCGCGTAGAAACCCTCCTGATCGTCGATGTCGCCGAACTTGTCTTCGCCGGTCACCGAGCCCGACTCGTCGAGGGCGTCATGCAGCCAGACCGGTCCGCCCTCGATCGACAGATAGTTGATCGGGCTCACCTCGGGCGGCGGCATGACCGGCATGTCTGCCGCGTTCGCCGCCGGCGCCGCCGCTATCAGCGGTAAAACGAACAATGGCTTCGATTTCAACGACATCTGATAAACCCCGCAATATCAGCATCAAGCCCGCCGCCCGCAGCCGGCTGCAATCTGCTTTGTTTTCCTTGCTGGTGCAAGCATGCTGAAATTTTCTTCATATATTGTTGCTTAATAGTCATACTCCCGAGGTGAAACTTTCGCTTTGACAAAGCAACACGGCCATGCATAGCGCCAAGAAAACTCGCGCGGTTTTCGACGCTTTATCAATACTGTAGTAAAGGTCACTCCGCCAAGTTCCGAGCCAGACCACGTGAAGCATCAACCGAAGTTTCGAGCCATGCCGGCCAGTCTTGAATCGTTCGGGGCTGCCGTCGATTTCCTGGCCCGGCGCGCGCCATTCTCTACGAATCAAGTGGGTCCTTTCATCCGCGCGGTCCGCCGCCAGGTTCTCAGGGGCGAGCACGTCGCCGCGTTCGACGGCGAGAAGCTCGTCGCCTATGCGGGCTGGCTTCCGACCATGCGTGCAGAAGCCGAGGCCTGGCTGCAGGATGGAGGCGACCTCCGCCCGGCAGATCACGGCGCCGACGCGGTCGCCCTCACCATAGTGGCCGCCGACGATCCCGGATTGACGCTCGGCCTGATGCGGGCCGCCCGCGAGATAAATCCGGGGCTCAAGGTTTTCTTCAAGCGCTCCTATGCCGACGGCTCCCGCGCCGCCCGCAAATCCCGGGTGCAAAACATGACGGGCGCCGCGCGCGAACCTGCCGAGGTGAAACGATCCGCACCTGTGTCAGCACCTGCCGCAGCGCCCATCCCGTCCGCCGCGCGCCCGCCGATTGCCGACGATCCCTGCGCCTTCCTCTATGCGCTCGCCGAACGTGCGCCCGGCGCTACGGAGCGCGTCGCGGTCGGCGAGGACAGCGTGCTCGTCGTCCAGGACCCGGATATTGCTGCCCATGTGCTGGTCGGCAACCTTGCCAACTACAGCAAGAATTTCTCGTCCTTCACGCCGTTCTTCGGCCGCAGCCGTCTGACCCTCGACGGCGATGCCTGGCGGCGCTCGCAGCGTATCAGTCAGAGCTTCATCGCCCCGCACGATACCGCTCGCGCCACGGAGATCTTTTCGCGCCTCTACGCCGGACTTGCCGAAGAGCTTGCGGCGAGGGGCGCGGCTGCCGGCCCGGTCGACGGCGCTATCGATCGAGCGGCGGTGGCGGCGCTGGCGGAGACGGCGTTCTCCACGCCGCTTGCCGCCCTGGGGAATAGCTTCGCCGCCGACATCCGCCCGATCATCCACTATGCCGCCGCGCGGGCATGGGACCTGCCGGGCGTACCGCCCGCCGTGGACGGCAAGATGCTGGCGCAGGCGCAGGCTGCTGCCGGGCGGGTCCGCGAGGCGATTTCGGAAATGGTCGAGCGCCGCCGCGCCGGCTCGCCGGTGAACGATGCCCTGTCGGCGCTGATCGCCGCGGCAGACCGCACCGAAACCGGCTCCGACGAGGAAAAGATCGACCTCGACGGCGAACTCCTGACGCTGGTGGTCGCTGGCTCGGACACGACATCCGCCGCGCTCGGCTGGGCTCTGTCGATCCTTGCCTCCCTTCCGGCCTTCCAGGACACGCTCCGCGACGAGATCCGTGCGGCCCTCGGTGGTGGCGAACCGACGTTGGACGGCCTCGAACGCGTGCCGAGCCTTCGCCCTTTCATCGAAGAGACGCTCAGGATGTTTCCGCCGGTCGCGATCCTGTCGCGCTTCGCCGAAGGTGCCGACATGGTCGGCGGCCACGCCGTCGCCCCTGGCGACCGCGTGCTGGTCTCGGTCATCGGCCTGCACCAGAGCCCGGCGAACTGGGACGCGCCGCGCGAATTCCGGCTCGAGCGCCACGATCCGGATGCACCCGGCCGCGCCGGGCGGCGCTCGCATTTCATGGCGTTCTCCGCCGGCCCCCGCATCTGCGGGGGCGCGCGCTTCGCACGCATGGAGATGGAGATCGCGCTGGCGCAGATCCTTCGCCGCTGCCGGCTGGAACTGCCTGAAACGCTGCCGCTCGCCTTCGAATGGGGAGCGTCGATGCGGCGGCGCGGCGGCCAGAAGATGCGCGTGACTGCAATCTAGCGGGCCGCCCCGCGGTCACTCGGCCGGCGCTTCCTCCGCGCCGTCTTCGCCTTCGTCACCGTAGGGTGAAGTGCTCGGCACGCAGCTTGCGGACCAGCCTGCGGCGGGTTGCTTCTGGTATTCGGTGATCGCCGAGGCGCATTCCTCGCGCGTGTCGAAATATCCGGGCATGGTGGTCAGGCCGCCCTGCGGACCCGAGACGACGAGATACCAGACCAGTGCGACTGTGGGGGACATGGGATTTCCTCTTGAAATTGCCTGAAGCTTCGCGATGTCACGCCTGCCTGATGGCAAAAGCGCGGCAGACCTCGCTTTCTTTCCGGAACCATTCGGTTTGGGTTAATTGGCGATCGACCGCGGTCGGCATCGACCATTGAAATGACGCGTCGCCGGGCGCAGAACGTCCGCAGGAGGATTCGCCATGCCGGCCACGCCGAGCCTCACGACGATCGGCTTCGATGCCGACGACACGCTGTGGCAGAACGAGCAGTTCTACCAGACAACGCAGGCGCATTTCATCGAGCTGTTGAAGGACTACGCCGACCCCAGGGAATTGCCGGACCGGCTGCTCAAGGTGATGCTGCGCAACATCGGCGTCTATGGCTTCGGCATCAAGAGTTTTACGCTCTCCATGGTCGAGACGGCGGTCGAGGTGACGGAGGGCAGGGCGCCCGGAGAAGTGATCCAGGAGATACTCGCCGCGGGCCGCGAGATGGCCAAGCATCCGGTCGAGACGCTGCCCTTCGCCCGCGAGACGCTGGAAGCGCTGGCCGGAAGATACCGGCTGGTGCTGATCACCAAGGGCGACCTCTTCGACCAGGAGCGCAAGATCGCGGAATCGGGCCTGGGCGAACTCTTCGAGGCGGTCGAGATCGTCAGCGACAAGAACAGGTCGACCTATCAGCGCGTCTTCGACAGGCATGGCGACGGACCGCACAGGAGCTTGATGGTCGGCAATTCGCTGAAGTCGGACATCTTGCCGGCCATCGCCGCCGGAAGCTGGGGGATCTTCGTCCCGCACGACCTGACCTGGGCCTATGAGCATGCCGAGGCGCCGCAAGGCGAAGCCCGCTTCCGGCAGGCCGCGCATCTCGGCGAGATCGCCGGAC
>JAEYXI010000073.1 GCA_023428515.1 Pseudomonadota bacterium
GCCATAGGCCGCCCAGTACGCCATTGCTGAACGGACAGGTGTGAAACACCTCGTCGCGCTCGATGAGGGTGATGGCCAGATCGGGCGCATTTGCCTTCAGCGCTCGTGCGGCCGATGCGCCGCCGAAGCCGCCGCCGACGATGGTGATCCTGGCCGGGCTGGCCGCGCGAAGAAGCGCCGGCGCCGCCGGCAGCAGGGCGATGCCTGCGACGATTGTGCGGCGTGAGAGCTTCATGGCTTCACCTGCGAAAAGTAGCGGGCAAGCGCCGCGATCTCGGCATCGTCATAAGCGCGCAGAAGGCGCGGCATGATCGTGGCGTCGGCGTCGGCAGCCGCCAGTTCGTGCATCCTTGCCTCCAGGATGCTTGCCTCCTGGCCGGCAATGGCCGGAATGGCCCCGCCGCCGCGCCCCTCACTGCCATGACAGGACGCGCAACTTTGCGCCAGGCGAAATCCGTCATCGGCATCGCCTCCATAGGCGCTACCGCAGAAGGCGAGGGCGACGACTGCTGCGGATAGAAGACGAATAGGCATCGCACATCTCGCTTGGGCTGGGCTTGTTGCCTGGCTGTTGGCGATCCGCTCGGAGCGCGAGATCACCTTTTTGCGAATTGAGACACAGTGTCCACTTTTTGCTTGCCGAGGCAAGGGAGGGGTTATAGCTTTTTCGTCAAGCGGCCTGCCGTTGCAGAAACGGTCGAGTCCGGGTCCCTGAGGAGGCTACCCAAAACGATGGCATATTCCCTGAAAATCAATGGTGAATCAAAGCAGGTCGATGCCGATCCTGCGACCCCGCTGCTGTGGGTGCTGCGCGATCATCTCGGCATGACGGGCACGAAATATGGTTGCGGCATTGCGCAGTGCGGCGCCTGCACCGTCCATATCGACGGCGTCGCCACGCGCTCCTGCCAGTTCCCACTCGATGCCGTGGGCGAGAGCGAGATCGTCACCATCGAAGCATTGAATGCCGAAGGGCAGCATCAGCTGCAGAAATACTGGGTCGAGATGAATGTCCCGCAATGCGGCTACTGCCAATCAGGCATGCTTATGGCTGCCGCGTCGCTGTTGAAGGAGATACCGAAGCCGACCGACGACGACATCGATCTCTACGTCAACAACATCTGTCGCTGCGGGACTTATCCGCGCGTTCGCGCCGCCATCCACAAGGCGGCCGAAGAGATGCAGGGCTGAGGAGGGAAACCCGATGAACGTTCCTTTCACGCTCAACCGCCGCAGTTTTGTCGTCTCCCTGCTTGGCACGGGTGGAGCGCTGGTCACCGGCATGCTGGGACCGGCGAACGCCGCCGTTACCGATGCCGAACCCTGGGGGAAGTCGCCTGCGGAGGGTGCCCATGACTTCACGCCGTGGCTCTCGATCGCGCCCGACGGCAAGGTGACGGTCATGGTAGCGCATCCCGATATCGGTAACGGCGTGCTCACGCAGTCCTTGTCGTTCGTCTACGAGGAATTGCAGCCGAAGTGGGAAGACCTGGTGGCGCAATATGCGCCGCCAAGCCGCGACCTTCGCGAGAACAATGTCTATTCCTCGGTTGGCGGCGCGCTGGCCTATTTTTCGGGGCGCTCGACAGGTCCCGACCGGATGAAGACCTATATGACCGTCGCCGCGACGGCGCGCGAGCAACTGAAGGCGGCGGCCGCGCAGGCCTGGAGCGTACCCGCGGGCGAGATCACCGTGGCCGAAGGCGTGCTCAGCCATGCAAGTGGCCGCAGCGCGCCTTTCGGCGAGATGCTGGAGGCAGCGGCAGCGATCACGCTGCCCGAGCAGCCGCAGCCCAAGCCCCGCGACCAATGGGTGTTCCTGGAAAAGGCCTCGCCCGCGAAGGTGCAACTGCCGCAAATCGTCGACGGCTCCGCCGTCTACGGCATGGACGTGCGCGTTCCGGACATGGTGTATGCCGCCCTTCGCCAGAGCCCGGTCATGGGAGGGCGTCTCAAGAGCTACGATTTCGAAGCGATCAAAAACCTACCGGGCGTGCTGGCCGTGGTGGAGGTCAAGGCCGGCGAGCCCGGCGAAGAAACCTCGGTCAAGACGCCGTTTCCCATCGGGCTGACGACACGCACGTCTGCGGTGGCGGTCATCGCCGAACATTACTGGCAGGCGCGCACTGCGCTCGATGCGCTCCCGGTGGAGTGGGACGACGGCCCCGGCGCGAAATGGAAGACCACGCAGATGATGAACGACGCGGCGCTCGCCGCCGTCGATCAATCCGGAGAGCCGCTGTCGTCGACGGGGGACGTGGAGGCCGAGTTCTCCAAGGGCGGCACCATCGTCGAAGCCAAGTACCTTACGCCATACTGCGAACAGGCACCGATGGAGCCTCTCAACGGGACAGCGCTCGTGACTGCCGACCGCGTCGAGATGTGGCATCCTTCGCAGCATACGCAGATGGCCTTCGCCGTTGCTGCCGTGGAGGCGGGCGTGCCGCCGGAGAATGTCGAGGTCCATCAGACCTTCGTCGGTGGCGGCTTCGGGCGTCGGGTCTTCTCCGACGATGCCCGCATGGTCGTCGCTGTGGCCAAGGGTTTCCCTGGCCGGCCCGTCCATACGATCTGGTCGCGCGAGGAATCGACAAGGCAGGGCCGCTACCGGCCTCTCATGGGAGCTTACATGAAGGCCCGGCTCGGCGAGGACGGTCTGCCGACGGCGATCCTGGCCCGCATCTCCGGCGGCCCGGGCTACTTCACGTCGGGTATGCACGACACGGCGTTGATGCAGGTCGTGCCCAACGTGCAGGTCGATTCCGTCACGATCCGGGACTTCCACATCGCCACCGGCCCCTATCGCGGTCCCGGTTACAATTCGAACGCCTTCTTCGTCGAGAGCTTCCTTGATGAATGCGCGGTCGCGGCCAAGGCCGACCCGCTCGACTACCGCATCGCGATCTACAGCAAATGGGCAGACCAGGGCTGGGCGAAGTGCCTGACGGAACTGAAGGAGAAGTCGGGCTGGGGGCAGCCGTTGCCGGCGCGTCAGGGACGCGGCGTCGCGATCGGCAATTGGGGCATGGCCGGCAAGCCGGATCATGGAACGACAGCCGCTGCCGTTGTCCATGTCGAGGTGCCTGAGGACGGCAGCATCAAGATACACCGCATCGACGTCGCTTTCGATACCGGCCGGGTGCTGAACCGGGATGCGGTCATCGCCGAGTTGGAGGGCGGCACCATCTTCGGCCTCAACATGGCGCTTAACGAAGAGCTGAACATTCGGGACGGCCGGATCGTCGAAGGCAATTATGACGAGTACCCGATGATTCGCATCGGAGACGTCCCCGAGATCCACGTCCATTTCGGTGGCCTCTCGGACAACGATCGTTACAACGAGATCGGCGAGCCCCCGGTCGGGCCGGTCGGACCGGCCTTGGCGAACGCCATCTTCCAGGTCACCGGCAAGCGCCTGCGCACGCAGCCTCTGCGCAAACACAATCTGCGGGCCGATTCCGGCGCCAGCTGAGACTGCGCGGCCGTCAGGGCCGCACCTCAATCTTCTGTTGTGCCTGATCCGAGGGGGAGCCCGTGAAGAAACTCGTTGTCGCGGCGATCGCGGTCCTTGCCGCCGTCGCAATCGGCGCCTGGTATGCGACGCGCATTCCCTCGTCGCCTTTCGACAGTATGGCGGACAGCGGCCCGGTGACGCCTGTCGAGCAGGCGGAATATGTCACCCGGCTCGCGGATTGCGTCGCCTGTCACAGCGTGGAGGGCGGCCAACCCTTTGCCGGCGGGCTTGAGATGGGAACCCCGCTGGGCTCCATTTTCGCGACCAACATCACGCCGGATCCGGAAACCGGCATCGGCAACTACACCCTCGCCGAGTTCGACAACGCCGTCAGGCGCGGCGTCGCCAAGGATGGCCACCGTCTCTACCCGGCGATGCCTTATCCTTCCTACGCCAAGATGTCGGACGACGACGTGAAGGCGCTCTACGATTATTTCATGCATTATGTGAAGCCCGTGAAAGAGGCCAACCGGGAGAGCGACATAGAATGGCCGCTCAACATGCGTTGGCCCTTGGAGTTCTGGAACTTCGCCTTCCTTGACACCGGGGCCTTTGAATCCGATCAGTCGAAGGACGAACCCTGGAATCGCGGCGCATATCTGGTGCAGGGCGCCGGCCACTGTGGCAGCTGCCACACGCCACGTGGGTTCGCCATCCAGGAAGCGGCGATGGACGAGAGCAGCGGCGATTTCCTGGCCGGCGCGCTGCTTGACGGCTGGTACGCGCCAAGTCTGCGCAACGACCATAATGTCGGCCTTGGCCGCTGGAACGAGGAGGACATCGTCGCCTTCCTCAAGAAGGGCCGCAACCAGCACGGCATCGTCTTCGGCTCGATGATGGAGGCTTTCAACAATTCCACCCAGTACATGACCGACGACGACCTTGCCGGAATCGCCGTATATCTGAAATCGCTGCCCGGAAACGAGCCGGAGGGCGCCCCCAAATGGGCGTATGACGAAACGACGACCGTCGCGCTCAATTCCGGCGACACCTCGAAGCCGGGCGCCGCGCTCTACCTCAATCAATGCGGCTTCTGCCATGGACGCGATGGCAAGGGGCGGGGAGAGTTCCTGCCGCCGCTCGCCGGCGCGTCGTCCATGCTGGCGGACGAAAGCGCATCGGTGATCAACGTCATGCTGAATGGCGCCGGGCGCGTCGTCTCCAACGGCGTGCCGGATTCGTATCGGATGCCGCCGTTCCGGGTGCTGCTGACGGATCGGCAGATCGCCGACATCGCGACCTTTGTCCGCTCCTCATGGGGAAATAACGGTACGCCCGTGACCGAGGAGCAGGTGAGAGAGCTTCGCGACCGGACCGATCCGATGAGCGACGAAGTAATCGTCCTGAAGATGCGGTGAGTTTGGCAACACAGCGGAGCAGATAGAGGATGTCGAGCACCTGCACAAGCAGGGGTTGAAGGTCGGCTTCCAGCTCATCGCTATTCGCCGCAAGAACGCCTCTCTACTCGGCAGCATGGCATCCCTCACTGCTGAGATCGCTGAGGCGCGATGACCTGCCGGATGTCGCCGATGGTCAGGCTTGCGAAGCGGACATCCGCTTTAGCGTGGTGAACCGCAACTATGCCTGTTTTGCGGTGATGAGCGACGGGCAGCAGAGCGCGCCCCATAGCGGGCAGTCGGCGAATGGCGCCACGGTGGCGGGCTCCGTCGGTAGTTGCACGCACCGCAAGAACGATCAACTCGATCGTTGATTCCCCCGGTAGACCTTCGGTGATCGTTGCCCTTGTTCCGGCTGGTGGCTGCGCCGCCAGCCGTGGCTGGCAGCATTGGAATATTTCAATCGGGGATTTGCGTATGCTTGGCGAATCTCGCCTTTAGCGGCTTGACGAGGCGCGGTTCCGTCCCGATCGCAACGGCTAGATAACTCGCTGAAGGTAGGTCAGGTCCATCTTCTTGACATGCGCCGGGTCGAGGTGGCTTCGATCAGGTGAATAATCTGGCTCTCGATGTAGATCGCGGCCCTCACCACAACGGTGAGCGCGTCCGTGCCGCCCATGTCGGTATAGAAGCGGTCTTGGTCTGCGGCAGACAGTTCGTGCGCAGCGTCGAGTGTTGAAGGTGGAGGGTCACTGTCAGGTGTTTGCGTCATCATACCCCTCCTATGTCGCGTGGAGTTGCCGAGTGTCAGCGAAACCGTTGGAAATCAAGAGAAGCCAGTCGCAACATGAACGCGACATGGAATCACCAAGGCTGCTGCTAAGTCTTTGAAATCTTTGGTGCCCAGGGGCGGAATCGAACCACCGACACGCGGATTTTCAGTCCGCTGCTCTACCAACTGAGCTACCTGGGCTTTTCTCCCTCGGTTACCCGGTCGGGATGTGAGAGGCAGGCCCCTCAGAAAGCGGCTGCGTTATAGCATGGGAAATCGGGCTGTCCAGCGTCCGATGACGGGTTTTTGAACGCATATCGAAAGGTAGCGGTCCGGACCCTCCAGAGCGGTTGGTGGGGGGTCGGCGCATGCCTCCCTCCCTTTGCGCGCCGCTGCGAGTTTCAGTCGTCCCTGGAGTCCTGTGGCGTCTCGCTTCCTGGCTTGGCGTCCTCCTCCTCGTCGTCGTGGACGGGAATGGCATAGGCGCCGATCAGCCAGCGGTTGAGGTCGACATTCTTGCAGCGGGTCGAGCAGAATGGATAGGTCTCGCGCGCGGATGGCCTGCCGCATTCGGGGCAGGGGCGTTTCGGCCTAAGCGGCGTGACGGTGGCGCTGGGAGAACTCATCGGCTTGCAGATAGTGCGGCCATACCGGAAAGCCAACAGCCCGAACGCCGACTTCCACCCGCTAGGACCATACTTAGCCCCTGGCGCCCGACAGCCAGTTGAAATGCACCTGGTAGCCGTCTCCATTGAGCAGCGAGACCGACTCGTAGAGCGGCAGGCCGACGACGTTGGTGTAGGATCCCACGAGCTTGACGACGAAGGTGCCGGCGAGGCCCTGTATCGCGTAGCCGCCCGCCTTGCCGCGCCATTCGCCCGAGGCGAGGTAGCTTTCGAGTTCGTCGCGCGCGATGCGCTTGAAGCGCACGCGCGATTCGACCAGCCGCTGGCGCACCTTGCCGGAGGGCGTGATCAGGCAGACGCAGGAATAGACGCGGTGGGTGCGGCCGGAGAGAAGCTGCAGCGTGTTCGACGCCTCATCGATCATCTCGGCCTTGGGCATGATGCGGCGGCCGAGCGCCACCACAGTGTCGGCGGCGAGCACGAAGCTTGGCTGGTAGTCGGCCTCGCTCTTCAGCGAAGCTAATGCCTTCTCGGCCTTCTCCTTGGCCAGCCGCTTGGCGAGCGAGCGCGGGTGCTCGGAACGCAGCGGCGTCTCGTCTATGTCGGCGGGCAGCAGCCGGTCGGGCTCGATGCCCGCCTGCTGCAGGAGCTCGATGCGGCGCGCTGACCCCGAGGCAAGCACAAGCTTCTGGAAAACGCTCATCCGGAGTCCTGAACGGCTCTGGCGGCCCCCGCGGCCGTCCCTATTTGAAGCGGTAGGTGATGCGGCCCTTGGTGAGGTCGTAGGGGGTCATCTCGACCAGCACCTTGTCGCCCGTGAGGACGCGGATACGGTTCTTGCGCATGCGGCCCGCGGTGTGGGCGATGATCTCGTGCTCGTTTTCGAGCTTTACCCGGAACATCGCGTTGGGCAGCAGTTCGGTGACCGTTCCCGGGAACTCGAGGACTTCTTCCTTCGGCATTCTCTACCTTTGGTTTGAATGGATTTCCGGAGCGCCGGCCCGGATTTGCGCGGAACCTATATGATTGTCGCGCTTTTGTGAACACGCTTAATCAGCGCCGTTTTGGCGCAATTTTTCCCCGAAACGCTCCTCTATCCGCGTCTTCAGCCTGTCGCGCATGTCGCGATAGGCGGCGATCCTCTGCTCGCGCGACCCCTGGGTCGCGGTCGGATCGACCGTCGGCCAGTATTCGACCTCGACGGCCAGCGTGCGCGTCAATTCCAGCGCGGCGTGATGCGCCTCGGGCGCCAGCGTGACGATGAGGTCGAAATAATCGTCTTCGAGGTCGTCGAGGGTTTTGGGCGTCCGCTCGCCGAGATGAAGGCCCTCCTCGGCGAGGACCGCATCGACGAACGGGTCGGGCGTGCCGACGTGGAGGCCGGCTGACGCCACGAAGACGGAGGAGGGCAGGATCCGCCGCGCCAGGCCTTCCGCAGTCGGCGAGCGGACAGCATTCATGCGGCACATGAAGAGCACGGAGCGCGGAAGGGCAGGGGCCAGCATCATCCCCGCCAGTGCAGCACGCAGACCAGCGTGAACAGCCGCCGGGCGGTGCCGAAATCGATGTCGATCTTGCCCGACAGCCTGTCCTTCAGCGTCTGGGAACCTTCGTCGTGCAGGCCGCGCCGGCCCATGTCGATCGCCTCGATCTGGGAAGGCGTCGAACTGCGGATCGCGTCGTAGTAGCTCTCGCAGATCATGTAGTAGTCCCGGACGATGCGCCGGAACGGCGTCAGCGACAGAATGTGGGTGACCACCTCATCGCCGTTCTCCCGCGCTATGGCGAAGACGAGCCTCGCCTCGACCAGCGACAGCTTTAGCCGGTAGGGGCCTTCGCCGGTGTCGTTGACAGGGCAGAAGCTGTTCTCCTCGATGAGGTCGAAGATCGCCACCGCGCGCTCGTGCTCGACGTCGGGCGTCGAGCGGCCGATCGTGTCGTCGAGCTCGACGTCGATCAGGCGCTGGCGCTGCGGGTCGGGGCCGGCCATGGGTCACATGTTGAGGCGTATGGCGACTGAGCGGCCATGCGCGTCGAGGC
>JAEYXI010000203.1 GCA_023428515.1 Pseudomonadota bacterium
GTGAGAACCATGCGGTTCTCTTTCTTGTAGCGCCGCATGTAGCGCTTCACGCGGATCATGTCCTGAGCCGGGATGCCGTCGGTGATGCACACGCAGTATTTGATGCCGGCATCGGCGGCTTCCATGATCGCGTCCGCCGCGAACGGCGGCGGCACGAACACGATCGCAGCTTCCGCGTTCGTCTCCTGCACGGCGCCCTTCTTGGTGTTGAACACCGGACGCCCGAGGTGCGTAGCGCCGCCCTTACCCGGAGTGACGCCGCCTACGACGTTGGTGCCGTAGTCGATCATCTCCTGGGCGTGGAAGGTGCCGATGCGACCCGTGAAGCCCTGAATGAGGATCGGTGTATTTTCGTTGATGAATATAGCCATGTGAGCGATCTCCCTACCCTTAAGCGGCGCTCTTAGCGGCGGCGACGGCCTTCTGGGCCGCTTCTGCCAGCGTATCCGCCGAGATGACGGTCAGACCGCTCTCGTCGATGATGCGGCGTCCCTCTTCGACGTTGGTGCCGGCGAGACGGACAACGACCGGCATCTTGATGTTGAGGTCGTTCACGGCGTCGACGACGCCCTTGGCGACCCAGTCGCAACGGTTGATGCCGGCGAAGACGTTGAGCAGCAGCGCCTTGACCTTCTTGTCCTTCAGCACCGCCTTGAACGACTTGGCAACGCGCTCCGGAGAAGCACCGCCGCCGATGTCGAGGAAGTTGGCGGGCTCGCCACCGGCAAGCTTGATCATGTCGAGCGTAGCCATTGCGAGGCCGGCGCCGTTCACGACGCAGCCGATGTCACCGTCGAGGCCGACGTAAGCGAGGCCACGGTCGGACGCGTACGTCTCGCGCGGGTCTTCCTGGCTCTTGTCGCGCAGCTCGGCGATGTGCGGGCGGCGGAACAGTGCGTTGTCGTCGAAGCTCATCTTGGCGTCGAGCGCGACGAGGTTCTTGTCCTTGGTGATGACCAGCGGATTGATCTCCACCATCGTCGCGTCGAGGTCGCGGAAGGCGCGATAGCAGGCGAGGATCGTCGGGACCAGCTTGTTGATCACCTCCGGATCGACGCCGAGGCCGTAGGCGACTTCGCGGGCCTGGAACTGCTGCATGCCGACAGCAGGGTCGACCTGTACGCGGATGATCGTGTCGGGCTGGTTGGCGGAGATCTCTTCGATCTCCATGCCGCCAGCGGCCGAGGCGACGACCATGATGCGCTCCGAAGCGCGGTCCATCACCAGCGCGAAGTAGATCTCCTTGGCGATGTCGGTCGCTTCCTCGATGTAGAGGCGCGACACGAGCTTGCCGGCGGGACCCGTCTGGTTGGTGACCAGCTTCTTGCCAAGCATGGCTTCTGCAGCCTGCTCGATCTCACGGTCCGTCGAGCACACCTTGATGCCGCCGGCCTTGCCGCGGGCACCCGAGTGGATCTGCGCCTTCACGACCCACTTCGAGCCACCGATCTCGGTGGCGCGATAGGTGGCCTGCTCCGGACTGTATGCAATGCCGCCGCGGGCGATCGGCACGCCGAACTTCGAGAGAAGCTCTTTGGCCTGATACTCGTGGATGTCCATTTATCGTTGCTCCTGATGAAGGGCTGATTATTCGGCTGCAGCTTTGGCGCGGGCTGCTTCGCCCTTCTTGATGGCGGCGGCGGTGGCAATGAGGTTGTTCGCCATCTTCTCGGAAGCGGCGTCGATCATCTTGCCGTCGAGAGAAGCTGCGCCCTTGCCCTGCGCCTCGGCTTCCTTGAGAGCAGCGAGGATGCGCTCGGCGCGCTCGACTTCCTTTGCGGTCGGCGAGAACACGGCGTTGGCCAGCTCGATCTGCGAGGGATGGATCGCCCACTTGCCCTCGATGCCGAGAGCAGCAGCGCGCTTGGCGCCAGCGGTGTAGCCCTCGGGATCCGAGAAGTCGCCGAACGGGCCGTCGATCGGACGCAGGCCGAACGCGCGGCAGGCAACCGTCATGCGCGACAGGGCGAAGTGCCACTGGTCGCCAGGGTAGTCGGGGTTGAGGCCGCCGATGACGACCGTGCGTGCCTTGTTGAAGGCGGCATAGTCGGCAACGCCGAAGTGCATTGCCTCGAGGCGGCTGTTGGCCGAGGCGATGGACTCGACATTGGCCATGCCGAGCGGCGTCTCGATCAGCGCTTCCATGCCGATCTTGTGCGGCAGGTTCTTGGCGACTTCGATCTGGCTGACGAAGCTCTCGATGGCATAGACGTCAGCAGCCGTGCCGACCTTCGGGATGAGAATGGTGTCGAGCTTGTGTCCGGCCTGCTCGACGATGTCGACGACGTCGCGACAGCAGTAGTGCGTGTCGAGGCCGTTGATCCGGACCGAAACGGTCTTGCCCGCGCCGGCCCAGTCAAGATCGTTCAGCGCCTGGATGATGTTCTTGCGCGCCTGCTCCTTGTCCGGCGGCGCAACGGCGTCTTCGCAATCGAGGAACACGTAATCGGCGGCGCTGGCGCGCGCCTTCTCGATCATCGTCGGGTTGGAGCCCGGGACAGCCAGCTCGCTGCGCTGCAGGCGGGATTTGCGGAGGGGGTAAAGCGTGTAGCTCATCGTGGCGTCCCTTTAACGGCTTTTGGTTGAAGTGATTTCGGCGCGGTGCCCTTCAGGCACCTGACCGCAGGCGAAGTGCTTGCAAACGAAGCGGCGCCACGG
>JAEYXI010000136.1 GCA_023428515.1 Pseudomonadota bacterium
GATCAAGCCGGCGCAGCGCTGCGCCGTCGAGTTCTTCCCAGCGAAAGCCATGCTCCCGGCGGATGGACCAGCCGAAAGCGTCGGCTTTGAAATCGGCGCGCTGGCGGTAGGCGTAAAGATAGTCGCATGGGCGCACGAACGCCTCCCCGCCGGTTCCCTCGGCGAGCGCCAGATGATCCGCGAGACTGTCACCCGTCAGCGCAAACAGCGCGTCGGCAGCGCGCCGCGTGTGTTCCGGCGTGCAGCGGCCGAGATAATTTCTGAGCCACGGAGCAAGCCTGGGAAGGTGCCGCCATTTCACGAAAAGTGGCTGGCGCGGATCGAGAACCATTTGCGGCGCCTTGCCGAGCAAGCCCGGCACCGTGACCGGAACGATGCTGCAGGAGGCGAGGACGCCGCCATTCCCGTAGCTCGTCCCTTCGCCGGGCTCGCCCCGGTCGATCAGGATCACATCTCGACCTTCCCGTTGCAGCCAGACCGCCGTCGAGACGCCGACGATGCCTGCACCGACTACAACGATTGGAGGTGCTTTCATCCTTTGATTCGGCTGCTTGCGTTCACAGCTTCGATCCTAGCAGGACTAGCATTTCTCGCCACCGAGTTGGCGGAACGTAACGCCCCCAAACCAGGATAAATCTCAGGACCGATGCGGGCTTAGTTGGCCCTGCAGCCTCTCCAGTACACTAGCAGTGTGCTGTGAACGCAGCGCTCCAATCAGTAACGTGTAAGTGCGGTCTAAGCCCGCTTGGTGAGCCGGGCGAACATTTTGCGTATCGTCTTGATCGCCCTGCACCGCATCCCCGTCGACACGCCAGCGTCAGTCCTTGCTCAGCATCACTTTGACGCTTTGTGAGCGATCAAGCGCCAACTGGAAGGCTTCGGGAGCCAATGAAAGCGGCCGTTCGGCGGTGACGAGCTCAAGCACGTCCACAGCGCCGCTCGCGATCAGGCGAACTGCCTCGGCAAACTCCACACCGAACCGGAACGTGCCCTTGAAGTCGAGTTCCTTTGCCATGACCGCGTTGGCCGGAACGGGTATCTGACCACCCGGAAGATTTCCGATCTGCACCAGCACGCCACCACGCCGCACATTGGCGATCGCCGAGGCGAGCCCAGCCGCCGTTCCCGTAACCTCGAAGGCCACGTCGAAGGGAGTCTCCCTGGCGACGGCCTTCAATTGATCGTCGCCGGCATTCACATTGACCACCCTCTCGGCTCCGAGGCGCTCCGCGAAAGCCAGCGGCGCTGCCGCAATGTCCACCATCGTGACGTGCCCGCAACCCTTCAGTTTTGCCGCAAGCATGGTCAGCAGCCCGATCGGTCCAGCACCGAACAGAACCACGCTCTTGCCGCCGACGTCACCAGCGCGCGCCACCGCATGAAGGCAGACAGCCAAGGGTTCCGCCAGCGCCGCCGCCGCATAGGGTACTGCGTCAGGAATCTTGACGCACTGCATCGGCGTGGCGTCGAACATGCTTGCGAAGCCGCCCTGCATATGCGGCGTCTTCGATGCAGAACCCATAAAGTAGATATTCTCACAGAGATTGGGACGGCGCTGCCGACAATAAGCGCAATGGCCGCACCAGCGGGACGGGTTGACGGCAACGCGGTCTCCGACCGCGAGCCCCGGCGCGCTGCCGTGGATCTCCACGACATCCCCGGCAACCTCGTGGCCCAGAATGAGCGGCGAACGGACCACGAAGTCGCCGGTGCGCGCATGACGGAAATAGTGCAGGTCCGAACCGCAGATGCCGCCTGCACCGAAACGGATTCGCACCATGCCGGGCGCAAGCGGTCCGAGTTCGTGCTCAACGACGCGCAGGTCTTGCGCGCCGAACAGGGTGGCAGCGGCTGCAACGCTTCCGCTCACCGGATCAGCCCTAGTTGCTGCGGCAGCCACAATGAAAGCGCCGGGACAAAGGTGATGACGAGAAGCGCTATGAGCAGCGGGACGAGCCAGGGCAGGATCGCCATGGTGGTGCGTTCGATCGAGAGGCCGGAAATCCGAGACAGCACGAACATGACCACGCCGACCGGCGGCGTCAGCAGCCCGATCATCAGGTTTAGGGTGAGCACCAGCCCGAAATGGACCGGATCGATGTCGAACTTGGCGATGATCGGCATCAAGATCGGGACCATTATGGTGATCGCCGCGATCGTGTCGAGGAAGCAGCCGATGGCGAGCAACAGCAGGTTCACCAGGATGAGGAACACCCATTTGTTGTCGGTCAGCGAGAACACGAAGTCCGAGAAATACTGAGCCGCCTGGCTGACGGTGAGCAGCCAGGCGAAGATCGATGCGGCGGTGACGATGAAAAGCACCGAGGCGGTGGTCTCGATCGTATCGAAGCTCGCCTTGGCGAGCGAGCGTAGTGTCATCGAGCGGTAACGCACGAGGCCGAGGAACAGCGACCATATAACCGCCGCAACCGCCGCCTCGGTCGGTGTGAACCAGCCCATAGTCATGCCACCGATCAGGATGACAGGCGTCATAAGCGCCATCACCGCCGCGAAGTCGAAGTACCAGTCGAGCGCAATCAGCACGACGAGCGCAATTCCAACGGCGAGGTTCAGTGAGAGCCCGGTGAGCGACAACAGATACACAAGCACGGGAAAGGCGGCGACGACCAGGACTTCCGTGGATGCCGCGATCAGCCGGCGCAGGCTGAACGGCGTGTCCGAGCCCCAGCCGCGGCGGTAGGCGAAGATCGCCACCGTGATCATCATCAGTACCATCATCACGATGCCGGGCAGGATGCCGGCCATGAACAGCGCGCCGATCGAGACGTTGGCCATCATGCCGTAGATGACGAAAGGCAGCGACGGCGGGAAGATCGGGCCTAGCGTCGAGGACGCGGCCGTAACGCCGACCGCAGCCTCGGTCGGGTAGCCATGGTCTTTCATCGCCTTGATCTCGATGGTGCCAATACCGGCCGCGTCGGCCAGGGCCGCGCCCGACATGCCCGCGAAGACAACAGACCCGAGGATGTTGACCTGCGCCAGTCCGCCTTTCATCCAGCCGACGACGGCCAGCGCGAAGGTGTAGATGCGCCCGGTGACGCCAGCGGTGTTCATCAGATTGCCGGCAAGGATGAAGAACGGCACCGCCAGCAGGGGGAAGCTCTCGACGCCGGCGATCATGCGCTGCGCGGTGATGATGTCAGGCGCGACATTGTAGAAGACCAGATAGAGCAGCGACGCCACTGCCATTGAGACGGCGACAGGAGCGCCGACGAGCATCAGCAGGAGGAAGGATCCGATGAGCAACAGCACGTTCAGCTCCCATATCCGTCGAATTCGGCGGGGCGCTCGAGCACTGAATAGCCGCGCCTAATATCGGCCACGAATACCTGTATTTGGCGCAGAAGCATCAGGACGAAGCTTGCGAAGACAGTATAGAAGACAATGTTGCGCGGCAGGTCGATGGTGACCATGCGCTCGCGGTGGACGATGCCCGCGTATCGCCACAAGAGCCACGACATATAGGCGAAAAAGCCGATGGTAACGAGGCTGACGGCGAGCGCCAGAACGCGCGCGGCCCGCACCGGAAGATATTTGTAGAGCAGGTCGACATGTATGTGGCGCATCATACGCGTGCACATCACGGAGCCCAGAAAGACCACGACCACCAGGCAGTTTATCGCAATCTCCTCGGTCCAGGCAAAGCTGTTGTTGAGGACGTAGCGGGTGAAGAACTGCAGGAAGACGCAGAGCAACATGCCCCAGAACACGGCCATCGTCACCCAGTCCTCGACCGCATATCGCGAGAGGTCTACGGGCGCGATCTCCTCGTCGAAGACGTGTGCGATTTCCTCCGCAGTGATCTGCGTGTGAACTTCTTCGCTCATAGGCGATGCCTCGAAGTTGAAGGAGGCCCGGCGCGTCTGCGCCGGGCGAACGAGAGTGCCAAGGTGAGCTACTGGACTGCGCGGATCGCTTCCCAGTCGGCCTTGTCGTAGCCGAATTCCTCGAAGGTTACCTTCTCCATCACGGTCTTCTCAAAATCCGCCCGGTCGACCTCGGTGACGGTCAGCCCGCGATCCTTGAAGACCTGGATCAGTTCCTTCTCACGCGCCACGATCTTTTCGGTCGCCCGCTTTGCGGCCTCCTGCATCACATCTGTGAAGATCGCCTTGTCGGCATCCGAAAGCCGCGACCAGCGCGACTGTGATACGATGGTGTTGAGGTGGTCGACGATATGGCCGGTCAGCACGATTTGCTTCTGCACCTCGAAGAACTTTTTCGCCTCTATTGTCGTGAGTGGGTTCTCCTGGGCCTCCACCGTGCCCTGCTGCAGGGCGAGATAGACCTCGGCGAACGCGATTGGCGCGGTGTTGGCGCCGCAGGCGCGCGGCATTGCGAGATAGGCCGGAACGTCGGGTACTCGGATTTTCAGCCCCTGCATGTCGGCGCATTTCTCGATCGGCCGGTTCGAGGTGGTATGGCGGGTTCCGTAGTAGGTCGTCGCCACGATATGGTGACCTGACGCCTCCTCGTAGCCGGCCGTCAACTCCTTGTATTTGTCGCTCTTGCTATAGGCCAGCAGGTGATTGGCGTCGCGGAAGATGAAAGGAAAATAGGTAACGCCGATACGCGGGAACTCGCGAGCGGCGAAGCTTGAACCCGAGATGATGATGTCGACCGTGCCAAGCGTGAGGCCCTGGTTGATGTCGGATTCCTTGCCGAGTTGCGAGGCCGGAAACACGTCGATCTTGTAGCGGCCTTCGGTCCGCTTGCCGATCTCTTCGGCCGCCCATACCGACTCCGTATGGAAAGGTTCGGACGTCTCGTAGACATGGGCCCATTTGAGCACGGTTTGAGCCGACGCAGGCGAGAAAGGTAAGATAAGCGCCGCGAGCGCACCAGCAACGACTGTATATTTTCTGCGCATCAACTTCCTCCTTGGTTATGATATCCGGCCGACTTTCCTCCCGGCCGGTACTTCCTACTTAGTCGAATCCACTCCTCCCGTTCTGTGACCGAAATTGCGTGAGAATCTTTGCTGCGAAAGCCGCAGGTGCTGTTGCATAGCCGCTTTCGCTGCCGCTGAATCGTGAGCTGCGATGGCATCGCGCACCGCGACGTGTTCCTCTATTGCCGCTTGCCACGATTGCCGATTTTCGAAGTAGCTGGATAACCGCTGGAAATAGGGATTGAAGCGCTGGTCGAACATCTCGCCGATGAAGCGGACGAGAACCGCATTGCCGAGAATATCGGCGACGCTCGTGTGGAACTCCCGGTCGACGCTTAGTATCGACTCCGAGGGGTGATCGCCCGTTTTCATGCGTGTAAGCACGTCGTCGAGTTTCTTGACGTCCTCGGGGCGAGCCTGAACTGCGGCTTCGGCTGCGACGGCGCCTTCGACGAATTCGCGTGCCCGGAGCAGTTCGAACGGACCTTCGTCATCGTTCTTGCCTTGCGGCGGCGTGTTGTCGGGTGCCGCTCTGACATAGATGCCCGAGCCAACTCGGATACGGATACGCCCTTCCACTTCCAGCGCTATGAGCGCCTCTCGCACTGTCGGGCGGGACAACCCGAAGCGTTCTGCGAGTTCGCGCTCCGCCGGCAAACGGGCTCCAACGGCATACTCGCCGGTATCGATCATCCGCCTCAACTGGTCGGCCACCTGTCGGTAAAGCCGTGGCGGTTCGATAGCCTGGATCGGCACCTCGCTCTCCATCGGCTGATTGGAATCGGTAAAGTGGCCTGACCGCTTTCGTACGCTGAACATATCAGGCGGCCAAGTCAAGTCGTGCCGTCCAGCAAGCGTGCGACGCCGACGCGCGAATCCTGATGCCATGCGATATTTCTAGGCACGGCAGAGAGTAGCGGCGAGTGAAGGATCGGGCATGGGTCTGATCCGCGCAGCCACGAGGCCGACGAGCGTTTATCCGGTCTGGCTCCTGTATTTGTCCCGTTTGCCCAGATTGGCGACGAGATCGCTGAAGCGATCGCCTTGCACGGCGACGTGGGAGCGCAGCAGCTTTCGTGAGGCGCTGGCGTCACCCGCCAGGATCGCCTCCACGATCTCGCCATGCTCCTTCAGTGATATCTTCATCCGGTTGCGCACGCGAAGCTGCAGGCGGCGGTAGGGGCGCAAACGCCGGTGAAGGACGGTGCACTGTTCTTCCAGGAAGCCGCTGTGGCTTGCCGTATAGATAGCGCGGTGAAACAGCTCGTTGTCGTAGTAGTATCGGTCGGTATCCTCGCTGGCCGCAGCCGCCCGGCACTTCTCATGGGCGGACGCCAGCGCTTTGCGATCCTCGTCCGAGTGGCGTCGAGCGGCCAGCGCGCCGGCCATGCCCTCCAGCTCGGCCATGACCTCAAACATCTCGAAGACCCGCTGCGGTGGAGGATCCACCACCACCGCGCCCCGCCGCGGGCGAGTCTCGACGAGCCCGATAGCACTCAGCTGCATGAGTGCTTCGCGGATCGGCGTCCGCGAGACGCCGAACCGTGTGGCGAGTTGGACCTCGTCCAGCCGCTCGCCCGGCTCGAACTCGCCAGTAACGATACCGTTCTCGATCTCGTCCCGGAGCTTGTGGAATGCGCTTTTGGCCATTGCCCGCCTGAATATGCAGTGCTGCCTCTCTTGTATACATGAAAGTTGACTTTGTGCGCAAGCTGGTGCCAGTATCGGGGCAATCCGGCAGGAAAGCCGGAGTTCAGGGAGGAGAAAATGAGCAGTTTCGTGCATAAGCTGAAGGTTTCGGCCATAGCTGCCATCGGCAGCCTGATCGTTTCGACCGCCGGCGCCCAGACCGTCCTCAAGGCTTCGCACCAGTTCCCCGGAGGGAAGGGCGATCCGCGTGACGAGATGGTGCAGATCATCGCCAGAGAGGTTGCGGCCGCCAACGTCGATTTGGAGATCCAGGTCTACCCTGGCGCCTCGCTCTACAAGCCGAACGAGCAGTGGAACGCGATGACGCGCGGTCTGCTCGCCATGTCGTCCTTCCCGCTCGACTACGCATCGGGCCGCCACCCGATCTTCTCGGCAACCCTGATGCCGGGTCTTGTCGGCAGCCTCGACCGAGCCGAGCGACTGAACGATTCCGAATTCATGGCCGAGATCAAGAAGGTGATCGAGGAAGCTGGTGTGGTGGTGATCGCCGACGCATGGCTCTCGGGCGCCTTCGCCTCGACCAAGGGGTGCATCACGGCTCCGGGAACCATCGACGGCCAGGTGATCCGGGCGGCCGGTCCAGCCTTCGAGGAGATGCTGGCGGCGGCCGGCGCATCGATCACCTCTATGCCGTCTTCGGAAATCTACACGGGCATGCAGACAGGCGTTCTCGACGCGACCAATACCTCGTCGGCGAGCTTCGTCTCCTATCGGCTCTACGAACAGGTCAAGTGCCTGACTGCGCCGGGCGAGCATGCGTTGTGGTTCATGTACGAGCCGATCCTGATGTCGAAGCAGGTTTTTGACGGCCTGACAGAGGCGCAGCAGCAGGCGATTTTGGCCGCGGCGGCGAAGGCGGAAGCCTACTTCAGCGAAGAGATCAAGAAGGGCGACCAGAAGATGATCGACACCTTCACGGAAGCCAAGGTCGAGGTCGTCACGATGTCCAAGGAGGACTACGATGCCTGGCTCGCGATCGCCAAGGAGTCATCCTACAAGAACTTCGCCGAAAAGGTCGAAGGGGGCGAGGAACTGATCCAGAAGGCACTTGCCGTAAAGTGACCCTTCCTGCGGCCCGCAGGCGTTCACCGCGGGCCGCCTCCGATCCTGGTAATGGGGACTATAATGGTTGAAGGTTACATCCGTGCCGTGAGCAACGTCTCACGGGCGCTGGGCATGCTCGCCACCTTCTTTCTCGCGCTGGCGACGCTCGTGATCTGCCAGATGATCTTCGTGCGCTACATCATCGGCAAGGCGACGATCTGGCAGACCGATTTCGTCGTCTACTCGGCCACAGCCGCGATTTTCGTCGGCGCGCCCTACGTGCTCCTGGAGAAGGGGCATGTGGGCGTCGACGTCATCGAGCATCTGGTCAGTGACCGTACGCGGTTCTGGCTCAGGCTGGCGGGATGCTGGCTCGGGTTGATCTTCTGCGCGATCATGCTGGTGGCGAGTTGGATCAACTTTCACGAAGCCTGGGTGAACAATTGGACCGCGTCGACCGTGTGGGCGCCGCCGCTCTGGATTCCGTATTTGGCAGTACCCGTCGGCTTCGCCATGCTGTGTCTCCAATACATCGCCGAAATCCTCAGGCTCCACACTGACGAAAGCGCTGCAGGACTTCAGCCGGACGCCGAAATTTCGGCGTTCAAGAATGTCGAGCCGAGCAAAGGAATCCCCTCATGAGCCCGACCGTAGCAGGCTTGCTCCTCATTGCCGGACTTTTCGCCCTGCTCGGCACCGGCATGCCGATCGCCTTCGCGCTCGGCCT
>JAEYXI010000154.1 GCA_023428515.1 Pseudomonadota bacterium
CCACCGCTCCCATGGCGAAGCCGGCGACAAGACAGCCCTCGACCAGCGTATGCGGGTCGTGGCGCAGGATCTCGCGGTCCTTGCAGGTGCCGGGCTCCGATTCGTCGGCGTTGACGACGAGATAGGAGGGACGGCCGTCGCTCTGCTTAGGCATGAACGACCATTTCAGACCGGTCGGGAAGCCGGCGCCGCCGCGACCGCGCAGGCCGGACGCCTTCATCTCGTTGACGATCCACTCGCGACCCTTGTCGATCAGGCCCTTGGTGTTGTCCCACGCGCCGCGCGCCATGGCGCCGGCGAGCGACTGGTCGAACATCCCGTAGATGTTGTTGAAGATGCGGTCCTTGTCCTGAAGCATTCTTTCGCCCTCAGACCGGCTTCTTGCCGAAAACGCGGATGTATTCCTCGGCGCCGCCGCGCGCCAGCGCGTCGGCCTGCTTGACCCACTCGTCGCGGTCGATGCGGCCCTTGAAGTTCAGGTAGCCGTCGACCCAGGTGCGCTCGGCCTCCTTCCAGGAGGCGATCTGCGCGAAAGTGTAGATGCCGAGCGAATGGAGGATGCCCTCGATCTTCGGCCCGACGCCGGAGATCATCTTGAGGTCATCGGCGGCGGCAGGCTTCTCGATGCCGGCCGGACGGTTCGGATCGTCGAGCGAAGGCTTGGGCGTCTTGGCCGGCTTCTTGCCGGCAGCGCCGATCGGCTCGCCGCGCAGGAGTTCGGGCGACGCCAGCCCGACCTGCTGGGACTGGGCGGTGTTCGCCGTGCGGGGCCTCTCATCCACTTCCACCGCCGGCTCGGTCTTGTTGGCGGCCACCGGATCAATGGCAGGCGACGGCACGCTCTCGGCCTTCTCAGCCTTGGGGCTGGTTTTTTCCGGCGACGGCGTCTTCAGCGTGCCATTGGTTTCGGGCGCATATGTCTGCGGCTTGGCAGCTTTGGAGGGGGGAATTTCCGCGCCTTCAGGCTTGGTTTCGCCGGGGCTTTCCCCGCCCACCTCGGCATCGCGCGTCGACGTCAGCACGGCCTTTTCGTCCTGCAGCGAAGTCAGGCCGGACTGCGGCGCCGACACCGTGCGTCCGTTCTGCGGTCCCACAGGCACATGCACGCCCTTGCCATTGGCGAACTCATCGATGATCTCTTCCAGCCGCTCAGGCGTCAGGTCCTCGTAGGTATCCTTGAAGATCATCACCATCGGCGCGTTGACACAGGCGCCCAGGCACTCGACCTCCTCCCACGAAAGCATGCCACGCTCGTTGGTGTGGAACTGCTCGGGGTGTATCCGCTTGCGGCAGACATCCATCAGAGCCTCGGAGCCGCGCAGCATGCAGGGCGTGGTGCCGCAAACCTGGATGTGTGCACGGCGGCCGACCGGCTTCAGCTGGAACTGCGTATAGAAGGTCGCGACCTCGAGCGCGCGGATATAGGGCATGCCGAGCATGTCGGCGATCGTCTCGATCGCCGCCTTGGTGACCCAGCCCTCCTGCTCCTGCGCGCGCATCATCAGCGGGATGACGGCGGACTGCTGGCGTCCCTCGGGATACTTCTCGATGGTCTGCTGCGCCCACTCGCGGTTGGCGCGGTTGAAGGCGAAGCTTTCCGGTTGCTCGGAGGCGTCTGCTAGGCGACGGACTGACATTAGCGATCGACCTCACCAAACACGATGTCGAGGGAGCCGAGCACGGCGGCGACGTCTGCCAGCATGTGGCCGCGGCAGAGGAAATCCATCGCCTGCAGATGCGCGAACCCCGGCGCTCTGAGCTTGCAGCGGTACGGCTTGTTGGTGCCGTCGGACACGAGGTAGACGCCGAACTCACCCTTCGGCGCTTCGACGGCCGCGTAAACCTCGCCGGCCGGCACGTGATAGCCTTCGGTGTAGAGCTTGAAATGATGGATCAGCGCTTCCATCGAGCGCTTCATGGCGCCGCGCTTCGGCGGCACGACCTTGCCGTCGAGATTGGAGACCGGCCCGCCGCGGTCCGATCCAAGCAGACGGTCGAGGCACTGGCGCATGATCTTCGCCGACTGGCGCATCTCCTCCATGCGGATGAGATAGCGATCGAAACAGTCGCCGTTCTTGCCGATCGGAATGTCGAATTCCATCTCGGGGTAGCATTCGTAGGGCTGCGACTTTCTAAGGTCCCAGGCAGCGCCCGAGCCGCGAACCATGACGCCCGAAAAACCCCAGGCCCAGGCATCTTCCAGGCTGACGACGCCGATATCGACGTTGCGTTGCTTGAAGATGCGGTTCGGCGTCAGGAGATTGTCGAGGTCGTCGAGCGTCTTCAGGAAAGGGTCGATCCAGCGGCCGATATCCTCGAGCACGTCGTCGGGAATGTCCTGGTGCACGCCGCCCGGCCGGATATAGGCCGCATGCATGCGCGAGCCGCTGATGCGCTCGTAGAACACCATCAGCTTCTCGCGATCGACGAAGCCCCAGAGCGGCGGCGTCAGCGCGCCGACGTCCATCGCCTGCGTCGTCACGTTGAGGATATGGCTCATGATGCGGCCGATCTCGCAGCAGAGCACGCGGATCAGCTGGCCGCGCTTCGGGATCTCAATGCCGAGCAGCCGCTCGGTGGCGAGTGCGAAGGCATGCTCCTGGTTCATCGGCGCGCAATAGTCGAGCCGGTCGAAATAGGGCAGCGCCTGCAGATAGGTCTTTGCCTCGATCAGCTTCTCGGTGCCGCGATGGAGCAACCCGATATGTGGATCGACGCGGTCGACCACCTCGCCGTCGAGCTCCAGCACCAGGCGCAAGACGCCGTGGGCTGCCGGATGCTGCGGCCCGAAGTTGATGTTGAAGTTGCGGACGGCGGTCTCGGCCATGTCGCGCCTCAGTTCGTCTTGGCCTTTTCATCTCCCGGCAGCACGTATTCCGTGCCTTCCCAGGGAGACAAAAAGTCGAAATTGCGGAATTCCTGCTTGAGCTCGACCGGCTCGTAGACCACGCGCTTGACCTCGTCGTCGTAGCGCACCTCGACGAAACCGGTCAGCGGGAAGTCCTTGCGCAGCGGGTGGCCGTCGAAGCCATAGTCGGTGAGCAGGCGGCGAAGGTCCGGATGGCCGGAAAACAGCACGCCATAGAGGTCGTAGGTCTCGCGTTCGAACCAATCGGCTCCGGGATAGATGCCGGTGACCGACGGCACCGGCGTATCCTCGTCCGTCATCACCTTGACGCGGATGCGCAAATTCTTCTTCGGCGACAGCAGGTGATAGTTCACGTCGAAACGCTTCGTGCGCGACGGATAGTCGGCGCCGGATATGTCGATGAAAGACACGAACTGGCAGGCCGGATCGTCGCGAAGGAATTTCGCCACATCCACGATATCCTCCGGCGCGACCGTGACATTCAGCTCGCCATAGGCGATCTCGGACTTGACTATCCTGTCGCCAAACTTGCCGGAGATGTGGGTGGAAAGACCCTGAAGCGCTTCACTCATTCTCTCACCGCTCGATCGTGCCGGTTCTGCGGATCTTCTTCTGCAGAAGAAGGATGCCGTAGAGCAGCGCCTCGGCGGTAGGCGGACAGCCGGGCACGTAGATATCGACAGGCACGACACGGTCGCAGCCGCGCACCACCGCATAGGAATAGTGGTAGTAGCCGCCGCCATTGGCGCAGGAGCCCATGGAGATGACGTAGCGCGGTTCGGGCATCTGGTCGTAGACCTTGCGCAGCGCCGGCGCCATCTTGTTGGTCAGCGTACCCGCGACGATCATGATGTCGGACTGGCGTGGTGACGCGCGCGGCGCGACGCCGAAACGCTCGGAATCGTAGCGCGGCATCGAGGTGTGGATCATCTCGACCGCGCAGCAGGCGAGGCCGAAGGTCATGAACATCAGCGAGCCCGAGCGGGCCCAGGTGATCAGCGCCTCTGACGAGGTGACCAGAAAGCCCTTGTCGGAGAGTTCCTCGTTGATGGCGCCGAAGAATGGATCGTCATGGCCGACCGGCTTGCCAGTGGACGGATCGATGATGCCTTTCGGCTTGGGCGCGACGAGTGTGCCGGTGGTGGTCATTTCGGGGCTCAATCCCATTCCAGCGCTCCCTTCTTCCACTCATATATAAAGCCGATGGTGAGCACTGCCAGGAAGACCATCATTGACCAGAAGCCGAACATGCCGATCTCCCCGAACGACACCGCCCAGGGGAA
>JAEYXI010000169.1 GCA_023428515.1 Pseudomonadota bacterium
ACGGGCCGTCGACCACCTCGCCCTCGGCCGCGACCATCAGGAACCGGCCGTTTTCATCCTGCGTAAGCGAAAGCAGCGTCAGCGGTCCCGATTTCGGATAGGTCTGGGTCAGGAAACCGGCTCCCGACTTTCCGTGGAACACCTCGGAATGTTTCAGCGTCGGCTTCTTCGACGAGATCGTCAGGTCCGCTGCGCCCGAGTGGCCGAGGATCACGACGTCGTCGTCGAAATCCATGGAATAGAGCTCGGCGAGCGTCGCGGTTCCGGCGACGCCCTTCAACATGAGCATAGCCAGCGCCGTCTTGATGTCGGCCTCCACGGGGCAGGCGATGCCTTCCGACATCAGCACGGAAAACGCAGGGTTCGAAGCCGAGAGCACCGGCGCATGATCCTCTCGTACCGCACCTTCGTAGTGGTTGGGCAGCGCGCAGAGGTTTTCCGTCTCGATCAGGCGGTCGAGCCCGGAGAGCACCCTGGCCACGCTTTCCAGCGACTTGGCATCGACATCGGCTGGAATGTCGAAGGCGTCGCGCAGCGCCTGGAGGCGGTTCGAGACATGCGCATTGTCGGCGAATCGTGCGGAGGCGGCGATGTCGTCCCAGCCGAGACGCTTTGTATAGACGCCGAGCCTGGCGAAGAACGCCGTCTCGTCGATATAAAGGTCGGTCATGCCGGGGTAGGGGCGTCCGAAGAGGCCGAAACTTTTTGTCCTTACGGTGCGACGGACGGAGGCCGCGTCGATCCAGCGACCGATGCTCGTCCTCAATTCCGGATCCCCATCGAGGTGTCCAGTCACGACATCGAACCTCTTGCCGGCGCGCCTGAGCGACGCCGTCATTTCCGGCAGCGCGGCACAGGAGATTGCGACACCCAGCCAGTCGCCGATCTCCCTGACCTTGGTCATATCGAGTTTCTTGACCGACTGCACGTTGAAGAGCACCGCCGGAACGTCGATGGAGGCGAGCGCCAGCATGAGCGGTTCGGAGGTCGCATAGGTTGTGAGATGTGCGAAGACGGCGTCGACATCGGCGGCGGCGAGCTTTGCGGCTGCTTCGCGAGCGCCTTCGATCGAGTCGACCAGCCCCAGTTCGACCAACTCGGCGCCGTCGCCGATGAGCTCGAGCAATTTCCGGTGATGGCTGAGTACGCCCTCGCGCATCCCGTCGAATTGGGGCCAATAAGCCGCGAGTCCGAGCGCCATGACACCGATCCTCGGCTTCGTCTTGAGCGCCATCGCCATGCCTTTCGTTCCGGAGTAATCCGGGCCGAACGGCTACCAGAATGCAACTTGACTGACAAGTTTATAAGTGGAATGGTCGCCAGTCGCGACAGCTCGGTCACAGGGCCGTCGGTGAACGGCTGGCGGCAAGAATCAACCGTCTTGGGAGGAACTTTGACATGAGGAAACTAACCGGAGCGTTCGCGCTCGGTACGGCTGCGGCCATGCTGTTTGGGACAGCCGCTTTCGCGGAGGATTTTCACGGTTTCGACCCGGCGAGCTATGACGGGACGCGTCTTTCCGCAGAACAGTACGCGGCGATGGTCAAGGATGCCACGGCGGTTACTCCGCCACGCAACGGCGAGAAATATGTCATAGGCTTCGCCAACCTGCAGCGCGACATCACTTTCGGCGTCGTCGTGGAGAAGTCGATCCAGGAGAATGCCGATCTTGCCGGCGTCGATCTGGTCGTCGCGGACAACCGTCTCGATGGACCGACGGCGCTCGCCAACGCGCAGAGCTTCGTGCAGCGCAATGTCGACTACGTCATCGAATTCCAGACCGACAGCAATTTCGGCCAGACCGTGATGAACGTCTTCAACGAGGACGGGGTCAAGGTGGTCGCCATCGACATCCCCATGCCGGGCGCGACCTTCTTCGGCGCCAACAACCCCAAGTCCGGCTACATGTCCGGTTCCTATCTCGGCCAGGCGGCGATCGCCAAATTCGGCAAGGAAAAGGCCATGGAAGGCTATTTCGTGGTCGGCGAGTTGCCGCAGTCCGGAGCAATCCCGAAGATGCGCACTGAGGGCCAGGTCAACGGTTTCCTGGCGGCGCTGCCTGAGTTCGACAAGGCAAAGATGCTGCGCATCGACACCAAGAACACCCTGCAGGAATCGTTCACGCAGATGACCAACGTGCTCAGCCGCATCCCCGAGGGCGTGCCGATCATGGTTACAGCCATCAATGACCAGTCGGCCATCGGCATGCTGCGCGCCGTGAAGCAGGCTGGCCGCCAGGCTGACGTGGTTGCGGTTGGCAACGGTGCCGACGAGACGCAGGCCCTGGTCGAAGAGCCTGACCTCGTTGCTGCGACGGGATATTTCCCCGAGCGCTACGGCAACTACCTGATGCCGATCGCGCTCGCAGCGCTTGCCGGCAAGGAGTTGCCGCCAGCCGTTCTGGTCAACCATGTGATGATCAACAAGGCGAATGTCTGCGAGTACTATCCGGACTTCAAGTGCGGCGAGAAGCCGAACTTCGAATACGCATTCCCGCAGGAAGCATTCTCGGCCTATCTGACCGAGCTGCGCAAGGAAGACTTCCTCAAGGGGGTGGAGAATCTGGTTCCGGCCAATTGATGTATCCGATATGCGGACGCCCGGCCGGGGCCCGGCGGGCGCGCCCGTTGCAGCCAGCGGG
>JAEYXI010000195.1 GCA_023428515.1 Pseudomonadota bacterium
CCTCGGATGAGTGAGGTTTGGCGCCTTCATCCCAAGTTGGCGAGCAGCACCCGCCTTCCTCATCCTGAGGCGCGAGCCCGCACGCAATCCGAAATCAAGCAAAATCATCAGGCGGGCGAGCCTCGAAGGACACACCACCTCACTCACCAAATTGACTTTTGTCAGCGGTCGTGACTATTGTCGGAAATGGCAATCCGACCGGCAGACCAGATCGTCCACAAGGCTGCGTGGCTCTATTATGCGCACGGCCTGAGGCAGGATCAGGTCGCGCAGCAGCTTAACATTTCGCGCGCTTCCGTCGCCATGTATCTGCGCAAGGCGCGCGAGACGGGCATCGTCAACATCTCGACCTCGACCCAGCTCTTCACCGACGACGTGATGGCGCGCGAGATCGAGGACGCCTTCGGCCTCGACGCGGTGTGGATCGCCCCGCATGGCGACCATGTCGACCCCGCCGCCGAGGTGCCGGTGCTCGCGGCGAGCGTCTTCCTGGAACTGGTCAAGAAGGGCGACAGGATCGGCGTCGCCTGGGGCCAGACGGTCTATTCGATCGCCGACGTCATGGCCTATGCCGACCTGCAGGACGTCACCGTCGTCCAGCTCTGCGGCAATCTTGGCGCGCCCTTCGCCTACCGCCCGGACCAATGCACTATGGAGATCGCCCGGCGGCTCAACGCCAAGGGCCTGAACTTCTATGCGCCGCTCGTGCTTTCGACCGAAGCCCTCGCGCAGCAGCTTCGCAACGAGCCCGTCATCCGCGAGCAACTGTCAGGCATTTCCGACTGCGACCTGGCGCTTTATTCGATCGGCACGGTCGACGCCGAGAGCCATGTCGTCAAATGCGGCGCGCTGACGATGGACGAAATGGACGCACTCCGCCGCGAAGGCGCCGCCGGCGTCGTCGCCGGCCAGATCATCGACCGTAACGGCGCGCTGCTTGACTGCAGCTACAACCGCCGCTGCATTTCGGCCGAACTCCCATCGCTGCGCGCCATCCCGAAGCGTCTCGTCGTCGTTCAGGAGGCAAACAAGTTCGAACCGCTGCTTGCCGGCCTTGCCGGCGGGCTCTGCACCCACCTCGTCGTCAATCATGCGATGGCGAAGCGCCTGCTCGACCATGCGAAAGCGGCCGGCCGGCGCAAGGCATCCTAGCCGACGAAAAACTGTCATCGGCCTGTCGCCAAAACCTTTCAAACGCAAACATCGAACAATCCGGACAAAGATCATGAAGAACCTGTGGAACGACGCCGAGGCCGAAAAGCTGGTCGAGCATTATGCCGCAAAAGGCGTCGGCCGGGACCTTGCGCTGCGTGTCTACACGACCCGCCTGCTCGGCGGCGACCCGCGCCTCGTGCTGCATGGCGGCGGCAACACCTCGGTCAAGTCCAAGGCCGTTGATCTCGTCGGCGACGAGTGGGACGTGCTCTGCGTCAAGGGCAGCGGCTGGGACATGGGCGTCATAGAGCCTCAAGGGTTGCCGGCGGTGAAACTCGGCGCGCTGCTCAAGGCGCGCAAGCTGCCAAAGCTGTCTGACGAGGACATGGTGGCGCTGCAGCGCGCCAATCTCATCGACCCATCCTCGCCTAACCCCTCGGTGGAGACGCTGCTGCACGCCTTCCTGCCGCACAAATTCGTCGACCATACGCACTCGACCGCCGTGCTCGGCCTTGTCGACCAGGACAACAGCGAGGAGATCTGCCGAAAAGTCTTCGGCAAGACTTTTGGCTTCGTGCCCTACATCATGCCGGGCTTCGACCTCGCCAAGGCGGCGGCGGAGATCTTCGAGCAGGACACGTCGGTCGAGGGCCTGATCCTCGACAAGCATGGCATTTTCACCTTCGGCGACGACGCGAAGCAGGCCTATACGCGCATGATCGACGCGGTCACCGCGGCCGAGGATTTCATCACCAAGGGTGGCAAGGCAGCACCCGCCAAGGCCGCGCTGCCGGCGAAGGCTGCCACCGCCGCCGAGATCGCGCCGACGCTGCGCGGCGCGGTGGCGGTCGACAAGGGCGAGGGGCGTTTCGACCGTATGATCGGCGACTTCAGGGTGTCCGACACCATCCTGGACTTCCTGTCGTCGTCGAAGCTCGGTGATCTCGCCGCGCGCGGCGTCTCGACGCCCGACCTCTCGATCCGCATCAAGACCGGGCCGATGGCGCTGCCGGCGCCGGAAGCAGGCAAGCTCGGCGACTACAGGTCGATTATCAAGGAGCACGTCGCGCAGTTCGCGAAAGACTATCGCGCCTATTTCGAAACCAACGACGCCCTGGACGACGTGAAGCGCACCATGCTCGACCAGATGCCGCGCCTCAGCCTCGTGCCCGGCGTCGGCATGTTCGGCCACGGCCGCACGCTGAAGGACGCGAAGATCGCGTCCGACGTCGGCGAGATGTGGATCGAGGCGGTCAAGGGCGCAGAGGCCATCGGCGACTTCAAGCCGCTGTCCAAGGCTGACCTCTTCCCGCTCGAATACTGGTCGCTGGAACAAGCGAAGCTTGCCTCCAACAAGCCGAAGCCGCTGACCGGCCAGGTCATGCTGGTCACCGGCGGCGCCGGCGCGATCGGCGCGGCGACGGCAAAGCTCTTCGCCGACTACGGCGCGCATGTGGTGGTAGTCGATCTCGACGCCGACAAGGCGGCCGAAGCAGCGAAGAAAGCCGGCAACAACTCGATCGGCGTCGGCGCAGACATCACCGACCCCGCGCAGGTCCGGGCGGCCTTCGACAAGGCGGTAGCGGTCTATGGCGGCGTCGACATCCTCGTCTCCAATGCGGGTGCGGCCTGGGAAGGCAGGATCGGCGAACTCGACGACGCCGTGCTGCGCAAGAGCTTCGAGCTCAACTTCTTCGCCCACCAGTCGGCGGCGCAGAATGCGGTGCGCATCATGCGGGAGCAGGGCACCGGCGGCGCGCTGCTCTTCAACACCTCCAAGCAGGCGGTGAACCCAGGCCCGAAATTCGGGGCCTACGGTTTGCCCAAGGCCGCGACGCTGTTCCTGTCCAGGCAGTACGCGCTCGACTACGGCGCGGACGGCATCCGCTCCAACGCGGTCAACGCCGACCGTATCCGCTCGGGTCTGCTGACCGACCAGATGATCGCCAGCCGGTCGGGCGCACGCGGCGTGTCCGAGAAGGAGTACATGTCCGGCAACCTGCTCGGCCAGGAAGTGACGGCGCATGACGTGGCGCAGGCCTTCCTGCACCACGCGCTGGCCGATCGCACCACCGCCGACGTCACCACCGTCGACGGCGGCAACATCGCGGCGACGCTACGCTGATCGACTACGCCGGGCGCCCTTGGCTCCCGGCTCGCTCTGTCGTAGCCTCCTGCCGTTACGTCAGCAGGCGGGAGGCGGGTCGCTATGCGGTTTCCGATATGGGTTCTTTCAGCCCTCGTTGCGCTCTTGGTGCTATCGGGAGGTGCGCAGGCTGCGGATGTAAAGCTCACGCCGTTGACCGCCGAGATCATCGCCCCGCCACACGTCGTTCCGGGCTCGGATGGCAAGCGCCACCTCGTTTATGAGCTTGCGGTGACCAACATCACCGGCGGCGACGTTCGCTTCGAGAAAATCGCGGTTCTCGATCCTGACAGCGGGACTATTCTTGCAACGCTTGGCCCGGACCAACTCGCAGAACGCGTCACGCCGGGCGCCAGCCGTGGCCACGAGACGCGTGAGCTGGCAGCCTACCAGTTCGCGGTCGTGTTCATGCATGTCGCGCTGGCCGAAGGTGCCACGATACCGGCGCACATCACGCACGAGATCACCGCGCATTTCGCTGTGATGGACGGCGACATGACGATGACGATCGGCGAGGGGGCGATTGTATCAACGCCGCCAGTCGTCCTCGGGCCGCCTTTGCGCGGCGAGGGTTATGTCGCCGCCGACGGCTGCTGCGATTCGATCCGCCACGTCCGCGCTTTGCTGTCGCTCGACGGCAAATTCCATCTCGCCCAGCGCTTCGCTATCGACTGGGAGCAGATCGACGACAAGAACACGCTGGTCACCGGCGACACGACGGTGCCGGCGAACTACCACATCTACGGCAAGCCCATCCTCGCGGTCGCGGACGGTATTGTCGTGGGCACAAGCAACGACCTGCAGGACCAGGTGCCCGGAGCGTTGCCGGCCAACCTGCCGCTCGACGAAGCCGACGGCAATTTCGTCGTGCTCGACATCGGCTCCGGCCTCTTCGTCAACTACGCCCACATGCGACCGGGCAGCGTGAAGGTGAAGCTCGGCGACAAGGTCAAGCGCGGCGACCTCCTCGGCGAGGTCGGCAACACCGGCAACAGCCAGGCGCCGCATCTGCACCTGCACGTCATGGACGGCGCTTCCCCGCTGGCCTCGGACGGCCTGCCCTACGTCTTCGACAGCTTTGCCATCACGGCGGTCGACGAGGCCGGCACCGAGGATTTCGACAAGGCGGAGGCGACCGGATCGCCGCTGACGCTCACGCCACGCGTCCCGCCACAACAACTCGAGAACGTGTTGCCGCTCGACCTCTCGGTCGTCGATTGGCCCGAATGATTCAACAAAAGGGCGCCTTGCGGCGCCCTTTTCTGCTTCAGCCTTGCGGCCGAAATCACTTCGCGTTCGGGTTCGGCATCCAGGCCGGCATGGCGACATCGGCATGGGCGAACTGCGGCAGCTTCGCGGCGAGCTCTTCCATGTTCTTGATGTCGTTGTCGTTGAGGTCCTTCTGGGTGATCAGCGTCGGCGGGATGATCACCGACTTGCCGACCTCCTCGCCGGCGAGGAGCTGCGCCAGCGCGCGCACCGAGACCTGGCCGACGACGGCCGGGTTGGTCGCGGCGGTCGCAACCCACGCGCTGCCCGGCTCGCGCATTGCTGCGATGTCGGAGGTCGATATGTCCGCCGAGTAGATCTTGATGTCGGACGACAGGCCGGCCTCGTCGACCGCGATCTTCACGCCCTTGGCGAACTCGTCATAGGGCGCGAACATGACCTGGATGTCCGGGTTCGCCGTCAGCACCGAGCGCGCCTGGTTGGCGACCGAGTTGGCGATCGGATTGTCGAGCGTACCGAACATCGCCGCCTCGTTGATGCCCGAATACTTGGCCTTGAACTCCTTCCAGGTCTCGTCGCGGCGGTCGAGCGGCGCGATGCCGGCGACGTAGACGTAGCCGGCCTTCCAACTCTCGCCATTGTCCTTGATCGCCTGCTCGAGCGCGAGGCGGGCGAGGTCGCGGTCGGACTGCTCGATCTGCGGGATCTTGTCGTTCTCGACGTTGACGTCGAAGGCGACGACCTT
>JAEYXI010000216.1 GCA_023428515.1 Pseudomonadota bacterium
CTGCTACGACGTGCGTTTTCCGCAGCTTTTCCGCGCCGAGGCGCTTGAAGGCGCCGAGGTGCTGACCGCGCCCGCCGCCTTCACCCGCCAGACCGGCCAGGCGCATTGGCACATCCTCCAGCGCGCCCGCGCCATCGAGAACGGCGCCTTCATGATCTCGGCTGCCCAGGGGGGACTGCACGAGGACGGCCGAGAGACGTTCGGCCATTCGATGATCGTCGACCCCTGGGGAAAAATCCTCGCCGAGGCAGACCATGACGAGCCGGGCGTGATCGTCGCCGAGATCGATACGAAGCTGTCGGCAGAGGCGCGCCAGAAGATCCCCAACCTCAAGAACGCGCGCGAATTCGACGTGGAGAACATCGCCGCCGCGCCCGTCGCCCTCAGGGGAGCGGCATCGTGATCCGCTTTTCCCTGATCTGCGACCAGGAGCACGAGTTCGAGGCCTGGTTCCGCAACAATGACGACTTCGACAAGCAGAAGAAGCGCGGCTTCGTGGAATGCCCTTCCTGCGGTTCGAAGAAGGTCAGCAAGGCGCTGATGGCGCCGGCCGTCTCGACCGGTCGCAAAAAAGAAAAGATCGCTCTCGCCATGAACGAGATGCAGAAGAAGGCGATGGCCGAGATAAAGGCGCTGTCGGAGAAGATCCGCGAGAACGCCGACTATGTCGGCGACAAGTTCGCCGAGGAAGCGCGCAAGATTCATTTCGGCGAAGCCGACGCGCGCGGCATCTACGGCGAGGCGACTCTCGACGAGGCGAAAAGCCTGGCCGAGGACGGCGTCGGCTTCATGCCGATCCCGGTGTTCCCGGAGGATCGCAACTGAGCGAAGTGGTGTTAGAGGCGCCTCCTTCGGGAAAGGAGCCCTTCTCTGAACGATTGCTGTTGAAGCTATGTGACACTCGCACAGTCGATGGGTTGCTAATCGTTGGCTACGGCGAGAGCATGGATCGCATTGAAGAGGCTTTGTCTCTCATCCGGCTCCACGATCCGCTGCGGTACCGACGGCTGCTGCTAGATGTCAGGCGCATTTGGTTGAGACCCTTGATTGGAGCAATCGGTCGCTTCCAGTCGGCTTCTTGGACTTGCGCGATCGACAAGCATTTCGTCTTGGAAGATGAGACAACGACGGAAATGGTCGCGTCTCTGATCGTTCACGAAGCTACGCATGCCCGCCTGTGGCGGCGCGGAATTTACTATGATGAGAGCATTCGACAGCGTGTCGAATTCGCCTGCATTCGGCGAGAGCTTGCCTTTTCTTCAAAGCTGCCTAGCGGGTCGACAATCCGCGAGCGAGCGGAACGGAAGCTCGGTTATACACAGCAACTCGATTTGAGCGACGAAGCCAAGAGCGATCGGCTTGGCGACCATTTAGAACAGGCTTGGCTGGATATTGGACTGCCCCGCTGGGTGGTTAGATTGCTCATGGCCGATTGGTATCGACGCCGAAGGTTGGCCCGCCAGAAGAGTCTCCCTGTCTGAATAAAACCTTTCTGGTGTTTGCGTGATCTGGCGCATCGCGTGCCACCTGACTGTGACTGTTCTCTGGCCAGAACAACCGTTTAATCAGCCTCCATGAACGCGCTCTGGAATTCCGCCGTCGGCCTGCTCGTCGTGACCGGCAGCCTGCTCGGCCTGACGCTGCCCTTCGGCAAGATCGCCACCGATGCAGGCGTTCCGGCGCTGGTCTGGGCGTTCGTCGTCTCGCTGGGCGCTGGCGGCGTGCTTCTCGTCGCGCTTTTGCTGCGTGGAGAACGCATCCGTCTCAGCGCGCACAAGCTGCGCTACTTCTTCCTGACGGCGGCGATCTCCTACGCCTTGCCCAACCTGCTGATGTTCACGGTCATGCCGCATGTGGGGGCGGGCTACACCGGCATCATGTTCACGCTGTCGCCCGTCATCACGCTGGTGCTGTCCATCCTGCTCGGGGTCAGGCGGCCGAACCTGCTCGGCGTCGCCGGCATCGCCGTCGGCTTCGTCGGTGCGGTGATGGTGGCGGTGACGCGCGGCGAGGCGGGCCAGCCGGCGGCGTTCGTCTGGGTGGCGATCGCGCTGCTCATCCCGCTCTTCCTGGCGCTGGGCAACATCTACCGCACCATCGACTGGCCCGGCGACACCGGCCCGATCGAGCTTGCGGTCGGCAGCCATCTGGCGGCGGCGTCGATGCTGCTGGTGGGTATCCTGGCGACCGAGGGCGGCAGCTCGCTTGGCGCTCTTGCGGGCGTTCCGCTCACGACCGTCGCCCAGATGGCTTCGGCCTCGGCCATGTTCGCCTTCTTCTTCCGGCTGCAGGCGGTCGGCGGGCCGGTCTATCTCAGCCAGATCGGCTATGTCGCCGCGGCGGTCGGTCTGTTTTCCGGCACGCTCTTCCTCGGCGAGCGCTACGGCCTGCTCACCTGGCTCGGCGCCGCGATCATCGTGGCCGGCGTGTTTATGACCACGAAGGCGCAGGCAAAGAAGGCTTGAGCCTCTTCAGGCGGCCTTCTCCGCCAGCAGCATGTAGTTCACGTCCATATCCCTGGACTGCTGCCAGCGGTCGGCAAGCGGATTGTAGCTCACGCCCGTCCGGTCGATGATCGCCATGCCGGCGTCGGCGAGCGCCTTTTCCAGCTCTTCGGGGCGCACCAGCTTGTCATACTGGTGGGTGCCCTTGGGCAGCCAGCGCAGCACATATTCGGCACCGACGATCGCCAGGCCGAGCGCCTTCAGTGTGCGGTTGATGGTAGCGACGAACATGATGCCGCCCGGCTTCACCATCTCGGCGCAGCGCGCCACGAACAGGCCGACATCGGCGACATGCTCGACGACCTCCATGTTGAGCACCACATCGAATTTTTCGCCGGCGTCGGCGAGTTCCTCGGCCGTCGACGCGCGGTAGTCGATCGTGACGCGGGATTCGGCCGCGTGGAGCTTCGCAACCTCGATGTTCGTCTCGGATGGGTCGACGCCGACCACCTCGGCGCCAAGCCTCGCCATCGGCTCGCAAAGCAGGCCGCCGCCACAGCCTATGTCGAGGAAACGCAGGCCCTCGAAGGGTCTAGCCGCCTGCGGATTGCGGTCGAAACGGGCTGCCACCTGGTCGCGTATGTAGGCAAGGCGTACCGGGTTGAACTTGTGCAGCGGCCGGAATTTCCCCTGGGGGTTCCACCATTCGGCGGCCATCGCGGAAAAACGTTCCACTTCTGCCTGGTCGATCGTCGTGCGTGCGGCTTCGGCCATCGCAATGCTCCTTCGCGATGAGGAAGTCGGGCGCGTAGCTCGCAAAGTCAAGCCGGATCGTCGGGCGGCCTGCTTCACGATGCTGCCATACGCATGGCAGGAGCCATAGAGACGACGATGGCAGCGGAAACCTCAAGGGTATAAGATTGCAGCCGGGTTTGCGGTTGGGCAGTCCTCTCCGGAGAAGATCATGAGCGACACCAAGGACCTGTTTGCGCTGCTGCGGCAATCGTCCGACGCTCGCGTGGTCGATGCCATGGAGCGGCTTGTCGCCGACGCTCCCGACCACCAGCTCTGCCGCATCAATCCGCTGGCATTTGCGGCGAAGAGCGGCCTCGACGAGGAGGAGACGATCGCGGCCTTCCTGCACGCGACGCGCATCGGGATGTTCGACATAGCCTGGAACGTGCTTTGCCCGGGCTGCGGCGGCGTGCTCGACAGCAATTCGACCCTGAAGACCGTCCAGAAGGACGAGTATGCCTGTGCGCTCTGCGCCGATTCCTACGAGCCGACGCTCGACGAGATGGTCGACGTGACCTTCACCGTCAGCCCGCGGGTCCGCCGCATCGCGGCCCACAACCCGGATGATCTGCCTGTCGAAGAATATTTCCGGCAGATGTATTGGGGATCTGGGGTCGACGTGCCTGATGAGACCTACCAGCAACTGTTCGACGAATTCGTGCTGGATCATGTCGAACTCGGCGCAGGCGAAAAAGGCGTGCTGTCGATCCAGCAACCGGCCGAGTTCCTGATCATCTTCGAGCCGGTCACCCATTCGGCCCAGTTCATCGACGTGAAGGGCGAGCCTTCCCGCGAACGCCAGAACCTGTCATTGTCCTTCGACCGCGAGCATGGCCAGCACCAGACGGTGGAGATGCGCCCTGGACCGCTGCGCATCGCACTGGAGAACCGCACGGACGGCCGTGTCCTGCCGACGGTTTTCATCGCCGGCCAGACATTGCACTGCCTGCTCGGCCGGCGCCGCCCCTTCCTTACGGCCAAGCAGTTGCTGTCCAACCAGACGTTCCGCGATCTCTACCGCACCGACACGCTGGACGTGGACCAGCGCCTCAAGATCACCAGCCTGACCTTCCTCTTCACCGATCTCAGAGGCTCGACCGAGCTTTACGAGCGGGTGGGCGACCTCACCGCCTTCGATCTCGTCAAAGCGCATTTCCATGTGCTGCACGAGATCGTCGGCTCGGAGGCCGGCGCGGTGGTGAAGACGATCGGCGACGCCGTCATGGCCACCTTCCCGACCCCCGACCGTGCGGTAGCCGCGGCGCTGCGCATGCGGGAAGCCATGCGTGACCTCAACGCCAGCAACGACCGCGAGGATCTCATCCTCAAGATCGGCGTGCACGAGGGGCCGTGCATCGCGGTTACGCTCAACGAGCGGCAGGACTATTTCGGGTCGACGGTCAACATCGCCTCGCGGGTCCAGGGGCTCGCCAATTCGCAGTCGATCTTCGCCACCGGCGCCGTCGTGAGGGACAGCAAGACCAGCGATCTCCTGAAGAGCAAGGCCCTCACGCCGCAGTCCCAGAACGCCTCGCTGCGGGGCATCGAGCGGGAAGTGCAGGTCTACGCCATCCCCTAGAGCAATCCCGGGAAACGTCGGGACCGGTTTCCGCGGGGACTGCGGCAACCGGTCCAGCCCTGTCCGGACGCCCGTCACGGCTCCTAAGCTCTTGCTTGCACAAGGTCTATTGGATATTGAGGCCGCGCAATCCGCGGGCCGGCCCGGTCCGTAACCTTTTCAAGCAATTCCGGGATTTTCGGCCCGGCCAAGGCATCCGGCTCCATGGCGCGCATCGTGATGAAATTCGGCGGAACCTCCGTGGCCGACATCGGCCGCATCCGCAACGTCGCGCGCCACGTCAAACGCGAGGTCGACGCCGGTCATCAGGTCGCGGTCGTCGTTTCGGCCATGTCCGGCAAGACCAACGAGCTGGTCGGCTGGGTGCAGGAAGCCTCGAAGGCCGAAGGCTCGAATTTCAACATCTACGACGCGCGCGAATACGATGCGGTGGTGGCTTCCGGCGAGCAGGTGACGTCGGGGCTGCTGGCGCTGGTGCTGCAGTCGATGGGCATCCACGCCCGTTCCTGGCAGGGCTGGCAGATCCCGATCAGGACCGACAATGCCCACGGCGCGGCGCGCATCGAGGAGATCGACGGCTCCTTCCTGATGCAGCGCTTCGGCGAGGGACAGGTCGCCGTCATCGCCGGTTTCCAGGGCCTGGCGCCGGACAATCGCATCGCCACGCTCGGCCGCGGCGGCTCGGATACCAGCGCGGTCGCCATCGCGGCTGCCGTCAGGGCCGACCGCTGCGACATCTATACCGACGTCGACGGCGTCTATACGACCGACCCGCGCATCGAGCCCAAGGCGCGCCGCCTGCCGAAGATCTCCTTCGAGGAAATGCTTGAAATGGCTTCGCTGGGGGCCAAGGTGCTGCAGGTGCGTTCGGTCGAGCTTGCGATGGTGCATAAGGTGCGCACATTCGTGCGTTCCTCCTTCGATGATCCGGATGCGCCGGGAATGGGCGATTTCCAGAACCCGCCCGGCACCCTTATTTGCGACGAGGATGAAATCGTGGAACAGCAGGTCGTCACCGGTATCGCCTATGCCAAGGACGAAGCCCAGATATCGCTCAGGCGCGTGGCCGACCGGCCGGGCGTCGCCGGCGGCATTTTCGGGCCGCTGGCCGAGGCCAACATCAATGTCGACATGATCGTCCAGAACATCTCCGAGGACGGCAAATCGACCGATATGACCTTCACCGTGCCCTCGGGCGACGTCGCCAAGGCGCTCGGTGTGCTCGACAAGGTCAAGCAGACCGTGGGTTTCGACGTTGTCCAGCACGACGAGGGCATGTCGAAAGTGTCGGTCATCGGCATCGGCATGCGCAGCCATGCAGGCGTCGCCGCCACCGCCTTCAAGGCGCTGGCCGAAAAGTCGATCAACATCCGGGCCATCACCACGTCAGAGATCAAGATATCGATCCTGATCGACGGGCCGTACACCGAATTGGCGGTGCGGACTTTGCATTCCGTCTACGGTCTGGATAAGCAGTAACAGACCATTATTCTGGCGCTTGCCGGATCTGCTCCGGCAGGACTATCGGACGTTTGGACGCGGCCTTTGTGAGTCGCGCCCCAGGAGAGCCGCTTTATGCGTGACATGGCCGCAGGCCCGCGCGTTCTGTTGAAACGGCTCCGCGAGTTGATGGCGGAGGCGCTCGAGCCGCAGGAGCGGCTCGATCGCATCGTGCACGACATCGCCCAGAACATGGTGGCCGAGGTCTGCTCGCTCTACGTGTTGCGCGCCGACTCGGTGCTCGAACTTTACGCTACGGAAGGTCTGAAGCGGGAATCGGTCCATCTGGCGCAGCTGCGGCTCGGCCAGGGTCTTGTCGGCACGATCGCTGCCAGCGCCCGCGCACTGAACCTCTCGGAGGCCCAGCAGCATCCCGCCTTCGCCTACCTGCCGGAAACCGGCGAGGAGATCTATTCGTCTTTCCTCGGCGTGCCGGTGCTGAGGGCAGGGCGCACGCTCGGCGTGCTCGTGGTGCAGAACCGCACCAAGCGCCAGTACCGCGACGACGAGGTCGAGGCGCTCGAAACCGCCGCCATGGTGATCGCCGAGATGATCGCGGCCGGCGAACTTACCCGTTTGACGCGGCCGGGGCTCGAGCTCGACCTGCGCCGCCCCGCCAGCTTCACCGGCAACTCCTTCAACGAAGGCATCGGGCTCGGCCATGTCGTGCTGCACGAGCCGCGCATCGTCGTCACCAACCTGTTCAACGAGGACAGCGACGACGAGATGCGGCGACTGGAGCAGGCGCTCGGCTCGCTGCGCCTCTCGATCGATGACATGCTGTCGCGCCGCGATGTCGCGTTCGAAGGCGAACACCGCGCCGTGCTCGAAGCCTATCGCATGTTCGCCAACGACCAGGGCTGGGTGCGCCGGCTCGAGGAGGCGGTGCGCAACGGCCTGACTGCCGAGGCCGCGGTCGAGAAGGTGCAGAGTGACATGCGTGCGCGCATGCTGCACATGACCGACCCCTATCTCAGGGAGCGGATGAGCGATTTCGACGACCTCGCCAACCGGCTGTTGCGCATGCTGATGGGGCGCGGGCCGGACGACGTCGCCGCGGCGCTGCCCAAGGACGCCATCATCGTGGCGCGCTCGATGGGTGCGGCCGAGCTGCTCGACTATCCGCGCGAGAAGCTGCGCGGGCTGGTGCTGGAGGACGGCACCGTCACCAGCCATGTCGTCATCGTGGCGCGCGCCATGGGCATTCCCGTCGCCGGCCAGGTGAAGGGCGCCGTCTCCATGTCGGAAAACGGCGACGCCATCATCGTCGACGGCGACGAGGGCATGATCCACCTCAGGCCCCAGGCCGACCTGGAATCGGCTTACGCCGAGAAAGTGCGCTTCCGGGCGCGCCGGCAGGAACTCTATCGCGAATTGCGCAACAAGCCGTCGGTCAGCAAGGATGGCGTCGGCATCGACCTGATGATGAATGCCGGCCTTGCCGTCGATTTGCCGCAGCTCGCAGAATCGGGCGCGGCCGGCATCGGCCTCTTCCGCACCGAGCTGCAGTTCATGGTCGCATCCACATTCCCGCGCGCAGAGGCTCAGGAAGGCCTCTATCGCGATGTGCTCGACGCGGCGAAGGGCAAGCCGGTGACCTTCCGCACCATCGATATCGGCGGCGACAAGATCCTGCCCTACTTCAAGAATGTCGTGCATGAGGAGAACCCGGCGCTCGGCTGGCGCGCGATCAGGCTGACGCTCGACCGCCCGGGGCTTTTGCGAAGCCAGATCCGCGCGCTCCTAAAAGCCGCCGGCGGGCGGGAATTGCGCCTCATGCTGCCGATGGTCACCGTGCTTTCCGAGATCGCGCAGGCGCGCGAGATCATCGACAAGGAAGTCAGGCACCTGTCGCGCTTCGCCCACCACCTGCCGACCAGCCTGAAGCTCGGCGCCATGCTCGAAGTGCCGGCGCTGATCTGGCAGCTCGACGAGCTGATGAAGGCGGTCGACTTCGTCTCGGTCGGCTCGAACGACCTCTTCCAGTTCGTGATGGCGGCCGATCGCGGCAACACGCAGCTTTCCGACCGCTTCGACACGCTGTCGGTGCCGTTCCTCAGGGTGCTCAAGCAGATTGCCGATGCCGGCATCCGCAATCACACGCCCGTCACGCTCTGCGGCGAGCTTGCCGGCAAGCCGATCTCGGCGATGGCGCTGATAGGGATCGGCTACCGCTCCATCTCGATGTCGCCGGCTTCGATCGGCCCGGTCAAGGCGATGCTGGCCGAGCTGCCGGTCGGTGAACTCACGAAATTCTTCGAGGAGAACCTTGCCGGCCACGCCGCCGGACTGCCGATGCGCGCGTTGCTGCACGCCTTCGCCGACGACCGCGGCATCCCGCTCTGAAGCGGTTGGGACTTGTTATCCCGGTTCAGTCCAATCCTCCAGCCGCAAGTCGTCCACGCGGCGGAATTCGCCGACATTGTTCGTCACAAGGATCGCGCCGCGGTGTTTGGCTTGGCCAGCGATCAAAACATCGAAAGGGCCTATCGGCGTGCCTTTCCGCGCAAGGCCAACGCGGATTTCACCCGCGGCCCGGGCATCTCCCTGGTCAAAGTCGAGGACGACGAGATCGGCGAACAGGAGCCGAAGCGTTTCCAGATTGTGCGCGATTTTCTGGCTCTTGTAGGCGCCGAAATAGAGCTCATGAGCTACGATCGAACTGATGCCCACGGCGCCCGGTTTGACCTGATCCAGACGTTGCAGCACGACCTCCGACTTCCTGCCGACAAGCGCGATCACCGTGTTCGTATCGAGCAGATACTCGATCACTGGAATGCCTTATCCAGTCCAGGCCTTACCTGTTCTTCCGGCTGCTCGCGGCCGTTTTCCAGGAAGTCGGGGCTGAAACCCTTGACTACGGCGGCGCGTAACGACGCCCAGCGTTCGGCCTGCTGGACGTGTGGGCGCAGGATGATGGCGTCGCCCTCCCGGGAAATCTCGACCTCCTCGACATGGAAACGAAATTCCTTAGGCAGACGCACAGCCTGGGAATTTCCGGATTGGAACACGCGGGCGTAGCGAGTCATTACGCTTCCTTTTGTATATACTTTCTCGTATATACATGCAATGGTGGCATATAGCAAGCAACCAGCACGTCGTGTCCCGTTGAGATTTCCAGCGATCTTCGGTAAGGCGCGCGCATGATCTCCCTGCCGCGTGACCGGATGAACCAGCTCGTCAAGCGTTTCGACATGCTCGAAGCGCAGATGGCGGCTGGGCCGGATGCTGAAGCCTATGTGAAGCTCGCTTCCGAATATTCGGAACTGCAGGACATCGCCGGCAGGATAAGGGAGCTCTTCAAGGCGGAAGGCGAGCTCGCCGACCTCGAGGCGATGCTTGCCGACAAGGGCACCGACGCGGAGATGCGCTCGCTCGCCGAGGCCGACCTGCCCGGCGTCGAGGAGCGCATCGACGCGCTCCGCCATGAGATACAGATCCTGCTTCTTCCGAAAGACGCCGCCGACCAGAAGAATGCCATCCTCGAGATACGCGCCGGTACCGG
>JAEYXI010000295.1 GCA_023428515.1 Pseudomonadota bacterium
GCGCTATCCCTTCGCCCATGAAAAAGGGTGATCACCTCTTCCTCGTCGACGGCTCCGGCTACATCTTCCGCGCCTATCACGCACTTCCGCCGCTCAACCGTAAGTCGGACGGACTTCCGACGAACGCGGTGCTCGGCTTCTGCAATATGGTGTGGAAGCTGATGCAGGACTCGCGCAACACCGATGTCGGCGTCACGCCGACGCATTTCGCGGTCATTTTCGACTATTCGTCCAAGACCTTCCGCAACGAGCTCTATGCCGACTACAAGGCCAATCGTTCGGCGCCGCCCGACGACCTGATCCCGCAATTCGGACTGATCCGTGAGGCGACGCGCGCCTTCAGCCTCCCCTGCATCGAGATGGAGGGTTTCGAGGCCGACGACATCATCGCAACCTACGCGCGGCAGGCCCGCGAGGCCGGCGCCGACACCACCATCATCTCCTCCGACAAGGATTTGATGCAACTCGTTGGTCCGACCGTCTCGATGTACGACCCGATGAAGGACCGTCAGATCGGCGTTCCCGAGGTCATCGAGAAATGGGGCGTGCCGCCCGAGAAGATGATCGACCTGCAGGCTATGATGGGCGATTCCGTCGACAACGTGCCGGGCGTGCCTGGCATCGGCCAGAAGACGGCCGCGCAGCTGCTCGAACAGTTCGGCGACCTCGATACGCTGCTCGCCCGCGCCGGCGAGATCAAGCAGGAGAAGCGCCGGCAAACGATCATCGACAATGCCGACAAGGCGCGCATCTCGCGCGAGCTGGTCCGGCTGAAGAACGACGTGCCGATGACCGAGGGGCTGGACGAACTCGTCCTGCAACAGCCCGACGGCCCGAAGCTCATCGCCTTCCTGAAGACGATGGAATTCACCACGCTGACGCGCCGCGTCGCCGAGGCGACCGGCACCGATGCGGCCGAGGTGGCGCCGGCGCCCGTCGTCGTCGACCTGACCGATGTCCACGGCCCTGACGTGGGCGCAGGCGAGCCACGCGCGGAGACTGCTGCCGAGGGCGCGGACACCGCGCCGGCCAGCGCGCCCGTCACCAACGGCAAGGTCACCACGCCGGCCGCTCTCGCCGGCGCGCGGGTGCAGGCTGCGGCGGGCGCCAAGATCGACCACAAGCGCTACGCCTGCATCCGCCATCGTGCCGAATTGGAGCAGTGGATCGCCGAGGCGCGCGAGACGGGCGTCGTCGCTTTCCGCACCGAGACCACCTCGCTCGATCCGATGCAGGCCGAGCCGGTCGGCTTCGCGCTTGCCCTCAAGCCCGGCAAGGCGGGCTATATCCCGGTCGGCCACCGCACGAGCGCCGCCGACCTGCTGGGCGGCGGGCGCGTCGACGAGCAGATGTCGCTCGACGAGGTGTTGGCCGCGCTGGAGCCGCTGCTTGCCGACGCCTCCGTCCTCAAGATCGGCCACAATTTGAAATACGACTGGCTGACCATGCATCGCAGGGGCGTCGATATCGCTCCCTTCGACGACACGATGCTGATCTCCTATGTGATCGGCGCAGGTACGGGTGCGCATGACATCGCCACGCTGTCGGAAAAATGGCTTGGCCATTCGACGATCCCCTTCAAGGATCTGGTCGGCTCGGGAAAAAGCCTCGTCACTTTCGACCTGGTCGACATCGAGCGCGCCACCACCTACGCCACCGAGGGCGCCGACATGGCGCTGCGCCTCTGGACCATCCTGAAGCCAAAACTCGTCGCCGACGGGCTGGTCTCGGTCTATGAGCGGCTGGAACGGCAGCTGGTGCCCGTGCTGGCCCGCATGGAGGAACGCGGCATCTCGGTCGACCGGCAGATGCTTAGCCGGCTTTCCGGCGAGTTCGCGCAGCGCGCCGCCGCCCTCGAGGAGGCCGTCTACGAGGCTGCCGGCGAACGCTTCACCATCGGCTCGCCAAAACAGCTCGGCGACATATTGTTCGGCAAGATGGGCCTGCCCGGCGGCGCCAAGACCAAGTCCGGCCAGTGGTCGACCACGGCACAGCTGCTCGAAGAGCTCGCCGCCGAAGGCCACGAGCTGCCGCGCCGCATCGTCGACTGGCGCCAGCTCACCAAGCTGAAATCGACCTACACCGACGCGCTGCCGGAATATATCAACCCCGAGACCAAGCGCCTGCACACTTCCTATGCGCTGGCTTCGACGCCGACGGGGCGCATCTCGTCGTCCGAACCCAACCTGCAGAACATCCCGATCCGCACGGCGGAGGGCCGGCGCATCCGCACGGCTTTCATCGCCGACCCCGGCAACAAGCTCGTCTCGGCCGACTACAGCCAGATCGAGCTCAGGGTGCTTGCCCACATCGCCGACATACCGCAGTTGCGCCAGGCCTTCGAGGACGGCGTCGACATCCACGCCATGACGGCCTCCGAGATGTTCAACGTGCCGGTCGAGGGCATGCCGGCGGATGTGCGCCGGCGCGCCAAGGCGATCAATTTCGGCATCATCTACGGCATCTCGGCCTTCGGCCTGGCCAACCAGCTCTCCATCGAGCGTTCGGAAGCCGGCGAGTACATCAAGAAGTATTTCGAGCGTTTTCCCGGCATCCGCGACTACATGGACAGCCGCAAGCAGATGGCGCGCGACAAGGGTTATGTCGAGACGATCTTCGGCCGGCGCATCCACTATCCGGAGGTTCGCTCCTCCAACCCGTCGGTCCGCGCTTTCAACGAGCGCGCCTCCATCAACGCGCCGATCCAAGGCTCCGCGGCCGACATTATCCGCCGCGCCATGATCCGCATGGAGGATGCGCTCGCCGCCGAAAAGCTTTCGGCGCGCATGCTCTTGCAGGTGCATGACGAACTGATCTTCGAGGTCGCCGAAGAAGAGGTTCCCGCCACGCTTCCCGTCATCAAGACGGTGATGGAAGGTTCAGCCATGCCGGCCGTCGCGCTGAAGGTGCCGCTGCAGGTCGACGCCCGCGCCGCCGACAATTGGGACGAGGCGCATTGATGTGGAGCCGGCTATGATTTCCTTCGTAGCTGGCGACTTGCTCGCGAGCAACGAAGACTACATTGCGCAGGGCGTCGCCGAGGGAAACCAGGAAGGTCTTGGAACCGGCCTCGCCTTCAAGATTTCCCGGCGCTGGCCGGAGGTGCAGGCCGCTTTCAAGAAGCATGCCCGGTCGGGCAACTTCACCGGCGGTGACATCTGGGCTTTTCCTCCTGGCACCGACCGTCCAGGTTTTGTCTACATGGCGACTCAGCCTGACATGTACCACGCAACCATGCCCTATCTGCGTAAGGCCGTTCGCAACCTCGCGAAATGGGCCGAAAAACATAAAGTTGCATCGATTGCCATGCCGAAGATCGGAGCAGGCTTGGGCAAGCTTTCCTGGGACGACGAGGTCAAGCCGCTTTTCGTGGAGTATCTGACACCTGGTAAGACAAGCTATTTCGTCTACGAGATTTTCCGGAATGAGTTTGAAAACAATCAGGTCGGATAAGTTGGCTCGCGCTCATCCAAACAGAGCCTCGACCGACAATTGAAACGAGGCGCACTAGGATGGAGTTCACAGCCGCAGCCGCCTCGTCGAGCCTTCTCTCCTTCGCGCTCACCTCCGTGATCATCGAGCTGACGCCGGGCCCGAACATGACCTATCTGGCGCTGGTCTCGGCGCAGGACGGCAGGCGTGCCGGTTTCGCCACCGTGGCCGGCATCGCGCTCGGGCTTGCGGTCATCGGCATCATTGCGGCCTTCGGTGTCGCCGAGCTCGTCCAGTCGTCACACCTGCTCTATGAAGGCCTGCGCTGGGCCGGCGTCCTCTTCCTGCTCTATCTCGCCTGGGAGGGCTGGACGTCAGGCACCGATGTCGTCGCCAGCGAGGCGCAGTCGCGCAGCCGCTATTTCATGCGTGGCCTCGTCACCAACCTGCTCAACCCCAAGGCCGCCGTCTTCTACATCGCGGTGCTGCCGACCTTCATCGACGCCTCGCGGCCGGTACTGCCGCAGACCGTGTCGCTCACCCTCATCTATGTGCTGGTCGCGACACTCATTCACGCTGGGATCGTTGTGCTCGCCGGTACGCTGGAACCATTCCTCAACGACCCACGCCGCGAGAAGATCGCCCGCCGCCTGCTCTCGGCGCTGCTTGCCTGCGTCGCGATCTGGTTCGGCTGGTCGACTGCCAGGTAGGGCGCTTACGCCGCCTCAGCCAGGCACTTGGCGCAGGTGCCGCGGAACTCGATGACTGCCTTCTTCGCCGCAAATCCTGTTGACTGCACCCAGTGGTCGAGCTGCTCGCCGACCTCGTGGTCGGACATCTCGACGACCTGCCCGCAACGGTCGCATATGGCGAAGGCGGTCATGTCGTGGCTGTGGTCGTGCGGCTCGGCGCAGGCGACGAAGGCGTTCAGGCTTTCGAGCCGGTGAACGAAGCCCCCTTTGATCAGCGTGTCGAGCGCCCGGTAGACCTGCAGCGGCGCGCGAAAACCTTTCTCGCGCAGCTGGTCGAGCAGCGTGTAGGCGCTGAGCGGCCCGGTCGAGGCTTCCAGCCGTTCGAGAACCCAGAGCTGGTTCTTGGTCAGCGCATCGCGGGCGGCCATAAGTCCACTTTCATCGTCAATCGATCGATCGTTTGGCCTAAAATGGTGACGATCCAGCCCCGTTGCTACCGGTTCTTGCCGACAAAGACAATCTGGGCGCTCAGTCCCCTTGGTTCCCCTGCGGGTAGCAGATGATCGACAGGTAGCGGATGGGCAGCTTCGTCAACTCCTCCGGCCCGTGCGGCGCGTCGGCGTCGAAGAACAGGCTGTCGCCCGGCAGCATGCGGAAGAGGTGCGAGCCGTGGCGGTACACCACCTCGCCCTCCAGCATGTACAAGAACTCCATGCCCTCGTGCTGGAAGGTCGGGAACACGTCGGAATTCTGCGACAGGGTGATGAGATAGGGCTCGACCACCACGCCCGACGTGTTGGCGTCGACATGGCCAAGCAGATTGTACTGGTGGCCGGCGCGCGTGCCGCGCCGCTCGATCTCCAGCCCTTCGCCGGCCTTGACGAAGACCGCGCTTCGCTCCTCCTCGAAGCGGCGGAAGAAGGCGGTCACCGGCACGGCCAGCGCTCTCGAAAGCGCCTGCAGCGTGGTCAGCGAAGGGGAGGTGATGCCGTTCTCGATCTTGGACAGCATGCCGAGCGACAGGTTCGTCGCCGCCGCCAGATCCGCCACGGTGATGCCGAGCTTCTTGCGGAAGGCGCGCACCTCGCGGCCGATAGCTACCTCCAGCACCTTCTCGCGGGCGTCGCGCACCGCATGCGGGTTCTGCGTCAATGGCGGGCGGATGGCATGGATCTCGGCGACGGCCTGCTTGAATGGCTTCACCGCAGCATCGGAAAGAGCCGCCTTTGCTCTCGTCTTGCCCGGCTCGCTCCTGGGCTTTTCCTTGCCGCTCGTTTTCGCCAAACCCGCCGCCCTCTTCGTGCCTGTCTCGGTGGGAGATTTTCACCGGAGTGAAGATTACCTACGTCAGATACACTCCTGGGAATCGTTGCTCAAGCCAGTCCGCGACACGCCGGCGACGCCTTCCGGCCGCTAGGGTTTCCGACGCTGCGCGATTGACAGCATTACAGGAGAATTTATTGTCCTCACAGTGAAATTTGTTTCCAATAATGACAATGGGGAATCCTGAAATGGGAGCATCTAAGAAGCGCGTTGCCGTCATCGGAGCCGGGCCGTCAGGCCTTGCCCAGCTCAGGGCCTTCGCGTCGGCCGAAGCAAAGGGTGCCGAGATCCCCGAGGTCGTCTGCTTCGAGAAACAGACCGACTGGGGCGGCTTGTGGAACTATACCTGGCGCACCGGCCTCGACGAGCATGGCGACCCGGTGCACGGCTCCATGTACCGCTATCTATGGTCGAACGGACCGAAGGAATGCCTTGAGTTCGCCGACTACACGTTCGAGGAACATTTCGGACGGCCGATCGGCTCCTATCCGCCGCGCGCCGTGCTCTGGGATTACATCAAGGGCCGCGTGGAGAAATCCGGCGTGCGCAAATGGGTGCGCTTCAATTCGCCGGTGCGCATGGTGACCTGGTCGGACGAGACCAAGAAGTTCACTGTCACCGCGCATGACCGCAGCGAGGATCGCACCTATTCGGAAGAATTCGACAACGTCGTCGTGGCCTCGGGGCATTTCTCGGTGCCGAACGTGCCCTATTTCGAGGGTTTCGAGACGTTCCAGGGCCGTGTGCTGCACAGCCACGACTTCCGTGACGCAACCGAGTTCAAAGGCAGGAACGTGCTGGTCGTCGGCCGCTCCTACTCGGCCGAGGACATCGGCTCGCAGTGCTACAAATACGGCGCGAAATCGATCACGGTCAGCTATCGCTCGGCGCCGATGGCCTTCAACTTTCCCGATGGATGGGAACAGAAGCCGCTGCTGCAAAAAGTCGTCGGCAAGACTGCGCATTTCAAGGACGGCTCGACCAAGGAGATCGACGCGGTCATCCTGTGCACGGGCTACCTGCACAGTTTCCCGTTCCTCACCGACGATCTCAAGCTCAAGACCAACAATCGCATGTGGCCTACAGGCATCTACAAGGGCGTGGTGTGGGAGAAGAACCCGGCGCTCTTCTACATCGGCATGCAGGACCAGTTCTACACCTTCAACATGTTCGACGCGCAGGCATGGTACGCGCGCGACGTGATCCTCGGCCGCATCAAGCTGCCATCCGCCGCCGAGATGGCCGCGGACAGCGCAAAATGGCGCGCCCGCGAGGAGACGCTGGCCGACGCCGAGCAGATGATCTGGTTCCAGGGCGACTACACGAAGGAACTCATCGAGGCGACCGACTACCCGCCCTTCGACATCGAGGAGACCAACAAGACCTTCATGGAGTGGGAGCACCACAAGATGGAGAACATCATGGGTTTTCGCGACAACGCCTACAAGTCGCTGATGACCGGCACCATGGCGCCCAAGCACCACACCAAGTGGATGGAGGCTATGGATGACTCGCTGGAGAGCTATTTGCAGGTGAAGTGAGGCTGTGGACTGCCCCCCTTGAGGGGAGGGT
>JAEYXI010000302.1 GCA_023428515.1 Pseudomonadota bacterium
CCCATACGCAAATTCGGGCACAAACCGCTTGGCGGTCCTGCCCGAACAAAAAGCAGAGGAAGCGGAGGCCGCTTCATGCACGCCGGAAATGTTCAGTCGCTCGTAAGACGAACCCTGTTTGAGGTAAACTCCGGGGCGAGCCGCCCTGGAAAGCAAAACCTCACATCGGCTCAGATTGCGCGGCTTCTACTCGCAACACCTCGAAGCGTCAAGCCCGAAGCCGCGATTTCTCGCCTGAGATATGCGCATGCCTGCCATGCTTCAAGCCCGCGACATTTTCTTGCGCTTTTCTCGCATCTGCGAAATAGAAAGTGACCGGCCGCCGCCTGTCACCGCCGCCGCGATCATGCGAAATTCGCTCCATTATGCGAATCTCACCACGATACGGATCATACGGACTGCCGCGCGAAGGAATCACCGCTCAGGGAATCAAGGCTATGAACGACAATGAAGAGCGGTCGGTCACCATCATCACGGGCAGGGTCCGGCGTTCGAAAGCCGGGAAGTGGGAAGGTGTGCATGTCCTTCTCGCCGCGCCCGACGACGATACCGCGGTTCGCACTGCGCTCGCCGCCCTCACCCGCGAGGGCTACGCCGAGGCCGAGCTCGACCAGATCGGCGACATGGAGGGCGAGCCCGACGAGGAGCCTCACCTGTCCGCCTGGCAGGGCGCGCTCGAAGGCGAGGTCTCGATCGTCATGGTCAAGGACGAGCGCTGAACGGCACGCTCCGCGCTCAGTTCCTCGGCCCGTCTCCGCCTAGATCCGCCATTTCCGGTTCTGCCGGCTGCACGCCCATCGACCGGTTGATGGCGACCGTCACGAACCAGAGCACTATCCCGACCGCGATCAATATGCCGGCGATCAGGTACTGGACCGGGTCGCGGCCCGTCCAAGGTCCTGCGAAGAAGGCGCAGGCGATTGCGCCCGCCACCGGAAGGAAGGTCGGCGTATGGAAATGCTCGTGGTCGACCCTGTCCTTGCGTAGCACCAGCACGGCGATGTTTACCACCGTGAAGACGCAGAGCAGAAGAAGCGCCGTGGTGCCGCCGAGCGCCGGCACCTCGCCGACGAAAGTGATCAGCGCAAAGGCAAGCAGCGTCGTGAAGCCGATCGCTATATAAGGCGTGCGCCTGACGGCATGCACTTTGCCAAGTCCCGGCGGCAGCACGCGCTCGCGGCTCATGCCGTAGACCAGCCGGCTCGCCATCAGCATGTTGATCAGCGCGCTGTTCGCCACGGCGAACATGGTGATGAAGCCGAATATCCAGATCGGAAAATTCGGCGCTCCGGCCTGGACGACCTTCAGAAGCGGGGTTTCCCCCTCACCCAGTTCCTCGGCCGGCACCAGCGTGATCGACGAAATCGAAACCAGGACATAGATGACGCCGGTGATCAGCAGGCCGGCGAGCAGGATTTTTGGGAAAATCTTCGATGGATTTTGCGTCTCTTCGGCCATGTTGACCGAATCCTCGAAGCCGACCATGGCGAAGAAGGCCAGTGTCGTCGCGCCGATCACCGCCCAGAAGGCGCTTCGGTCGGGCGCGGAGTGGAACTCGGTGATGCGCGAGACATCGCCCTCGCCTGCTCCGATCGCCCAGAGGCCGATCAGGATGATGATCAGGAGGCCGGTCAGCTCGACGCAGGTCAGCACGACGTTGGCCTTTACGCTTTCGCCGACGCCGCGGAAATTGACGATCGCCACGACGGCCATGAAGGCAAGGCCGATCAGCGTGACGCCGAGGGTTTCGAAATTGAAGCCGAAGGCGGTCGAGAGGTTGGCCGCGAAGGCGCGCGAGGCCGTCGACGCCGAGGTGATGCCGGAACACATCACCGCGAAGGCGACGATGAAAGTGATGAAGTGGATGCCGAACGCCTTGTGAGTGTAAAGCGCCGCACCCGCAGCCTTCGGATATTTGGTGACCAGTTCAAGATAGCTGAAGGCCGTCACCAGCGCGACGACGAAGGCCACCAGAAACGGCAGCCATACGACTCCACCGACCTGGTTGGCGACCTGGCCGGTCAGCGCGTAGATGCCGGTGCCCAGGATGTCGCCGACGATGAAGAGGAGAAGCAGCCAGGGACCCATGACCCTGTGCAGGCTGGGCTCGGCTGATGTCGCCGCGGTTCGGGTTGCAGCAGCGTCCGCCATAAGTCCCTCCGTCGATGTGCGAGTCTTCAAGAAGAGGTCGTAGAAGGAGTATGGGGCGGCAGCGACCGATGTCAAACTACCGTTTTCGCGCCATTTGGTGTCCCCTGGCCTCTACGGCGTTCGCCTAGGCGATGGCGCGCCTCGCCTAGCGAGCGACGTATTCCAGCGCCGGCTGTGGCCGCGAGACCTTCTTCTCGCGCAACGGCAAGCCGAAAAGCGGCCGCAGCACCGTCACCCTGCGGATCACCTCATAACCCAGGATGCAGCCGACAATCGTCACCCCGAGAATCGTCGCCGCTTCGATGGCCAGCGGCGCCTCATGCATGGTGAACCAATAGCCGGTGACCACGATGATCGTCTGGTGCAGGATATAGTACGGGAATATCCCCGCGGTGAGGTAGGTGAGCGCGCGGCTCGGACGGTTTGCGAACCTGCGGGCGAGACCGAGCAGCATGACCATCAGGGCCCAGCCGTAAAACGGTCTCAGGAACAGCGCCGCGTAGAGCAATCGCTCGTCGGCGCCTATCTCGACCTGGTTCAACCACGCAATCACCAGCAGGCAGCCGAAGAAGAGCGACACGCCGATTGATGCCGGCAAGGCACGGTCGACGGCGTTCCAGAAATCCTCGTTCTTCGCCGCGAAGAATCCGATGAGAAAGAAGGTGAATGTGCGGGCGGTGCCGGCCCAACCGGCGATATCCGTCGATGAAAGATAGATGTCCAGTACGGCGACGTAGACGATGAAGGGTATCGTGGGCACAAGGAGCAAACGCCACGCCCTGCCCGCGGCCTGCCACTTGAAGAAGGGATCGCCGAGCGCGTTTGTGGCGGCCCTCAGTGCCGGAAGGCAGGCTGCGGCGATCAGCGTGTATGCGAGGATGGTCGCCACGTACCAGAGATGGTGCACGTCCGGCAGGCTGAACGCATACTGGCCGAAGCCGAGATAGTCGCGATAGAAGCTCAGATAGCCGGGCGGAATCACGCCCGCGTAGCGAAGCGCCACGTAGCTCTGCGGCACACAAAAAACGAGCGATCCGAATGCCAGGGGCACGAAGAGCCGTACGGAACGTTCCTGCAGAAACTTGCTCACGGTCGTCTTGTCTATGGCGAAGCGGACTGCAACGCCTGAGACGAAAAACAGCAGTGCCAGGGAGCTTATCAAGCCCATGGCGGGTTCGAGGAGAGTGGAACTGTAGCGGCTTTTGACGTGAGCATCCCAGGTCACGTAAAGCAGGCCGATGTGGTACAGGATCAGAACGCCGAAGGCGCTGATCCTCAGCCAATCGAGATCGTACCGTCGTGACGAGCGGACGATCGGAATTGTTCCGTTCCCGCTGTCAACGTTGTCGCCTGCCACGTCGACGGCCGAATTCCCCAAGCCTCCTGCCCCGGCGCCCCGCCGCATGTTGCCCCCGTTCGCGCTTCCCTGAATGCCCCAAACGGTGCAGCGCGCCCCCATGATAGCTCGCGAAACGTGCGCCGTCTTGCCTGCTGCAAACGGATCTGCATGCATCGGCAGCTTAATTATTGGTGGGACCCGGCTGGAGATGGCCGCGCTTCGCACGGACCGGCAAACCGAAGAGCGGACGCAGCACTCTTACCCTTCGTATGATCTCGTAGCCGGCAATGCAGCCGAGAACAGTGGCCGCAACGATCACAGCCGCTTCCACCGCCAACGGCACCTCATGCATCGTGAACCAGTAGCCGATAATCACGATGATGGTCTGGTGCAGGATGTAGTAGGGAAAGATCGCGGCGGTCAGGTAGATTAGCGCGGGGCTGGTGCGGTTGGCGAAGCGTCGCGCCACAC
>JAEYXI010000323.1 GCA_023428515.1 Pseudomonadota bacterium
GGGGCGGCCGTATGTCTTCTGGCTCTTGACGAGGTCGGGAGATATGGGACCGGTCGACGGGGCGACAGACACCGTGACGGGGGCGGAGGCCCAAAGCCTTCCGCCGCCTGATGCCAACGGATCAGGCTGGGTCGATGAACCACCCATTATAAAAATTAGACTGGTGGTCGCGACCCTCCCGTCTTCCCGCATCCTTCAATGGGCCAGATGCGAGAGCAGGCGTGGCGAGGAAGACGTGTGACCGTGAACGGGAGAGAGTGGCGAGGCCCCGCAGGGCCGGGAGATGGAGAGAGAAGGGGTTATGAATAGGTCACGCAACGAGAATGTCGCCGCCTCTACCCCGGATAACACCCGCGCTCGACGGCCAGTCGCCGAACCAGCGCCAATACCGCATCGATCGTCGGCGTCGGCTTGCTCGTGAGTCGGCCCATTTCCTGGACGGCCGTCACCAGCGCGTCGATCTCCATCGGTCGGCCCCGCTCCAGGTCCTGCAGCATGGAGGTCTTGTGTGCGCCGACATCGCCCGCGCCCTTGATACGCTTGTCCACGGACACTGGAAACGACACGCCCAGCATTTCGGCGACCGCCTGCGCCTCCAGCATCATCGCCTTCGCCAGCGCCCGTGTGCTCTCATCGGCGACGATGTCGGCGAGCGTGCTGCCGGTCAGCGCCGAGATCGGATTGAAGGAGAGATTGCCCCAGAGCTTGAGCCAGATCTCGCTGCGTATGTCCTCGCGTACCGGCGCCTGCAGACCGGCCGCAATGAATTCCTCGGCAAGCCGCGTGACGCGCTCGCTCTTCTCGCCGGAAGGCTCGCCCAGCGAAAAGCGCCTGCCGTCGATATGCCTGATCAGCCCAGGCGCATCGACCTCGGCTGCGGGATAGACGACCGAGCCGATCGCACGCTGCGGACCAATCGCATCCCAGATCGCGCCGCTCGGGTCGACCGCCTCGATGCGCCTTCCCTCGAACGGTCCCTTCAGCCGGTAAAAATACCACCAGGGCACGCCGTTCTGCATGGTGACGATGGACGTTCCCTCGCCGATCAGCGGCGCGAACTGGTCGAGCGCCGGCCCCACCGAATGCGCCTTCAGCGCCAGCACGACATAATCCTGCACGCCCAGTTCGGCGGCGCTCGACGCTGCTTTGACCGGGATTGCCTGCTCCTCGTCGCCCTCGATCAGCCTGAGGCCGCTCTCACGCATCGCGTCGAGATGCGCGCCGCGCGCAACCACCGACAGCTCGACGCGGCCCGCCGCGGCAAGCTTCGCTGCGACGTAGCCGCCGATCGCGCCGGCGCCGAAAACCGCGATTTTCATCAAGCCAGTCCGAGCTTCGCCGCCAGCCCGATCCGTTGCAGCTTGCCGGTCGCACCCTTCGGGATTTCCTCGAGGATGAGGATCCTGCGCGGCACCTTGAAGTCGGCGAGCCGACCCGACGCGAATGCCCTGATATCGTTTTCGCTTGGGGACCGCCCCTCGCGCAGCACGATCGCAGCGGCGACCTCCTCGCCGAGTTTCTCGTGCGGCATGGCGAAGGTGACGCATTGGGCGATATCGGGATGATCCATCAGCACATCGTCCACTTCCAGCGGCGAGATCTTCTCGCCGCCCCGGTTGATGATTTCTTTCAACCGACCGGTGACGCGCAGATAGCCGTCCGTGTCGAGCACGCCCTGGTCGCCTGTGTGGAACCAGCCATATGCGAAAGCCGAAACATTGGCGTCCGGATTCTTCTCGTAGCCGTCGGTCACGTTCGGCCCGCGGATGACGATCTCGCCGGTCTCTCCCGCTTCCAGCAGCCTGCCGTCGGTCGCCATCACCGCGATCTCCGGCCCGGCCGCGACGCCGACGCTACCCGCCTTACGCTGGCCGGGCGGCAGCCTGTTCGAGGCCATCTGGTGGGTGGCCTCGGTCATGCCGTAGGCTTCGATGACAGGGCAACTGAACGTCGCCTCCAGCTCCGCCATGACCTGCGCCGGCAGCGAGGCCGAGGACGAGCGGATGAAACGCAGCTTCGCGGCCTCCAGCGCTTCCGGGTTGCGAGCGGTGCGCGCCAGGATCGCCTGGTGCATGGTTGGCACCGCCGTGTACCAGCTCGGCTTCGCCTCGGTCAGCCACTGGAAGAAGCGCAGCGCGTTGAAGCCAGGCGTGCAATAGACGCTGCCGCCTGCCGCCAGCGAGGACAGCACGGCCGCGATCAGCCCGTGTATGTGAAACAGCGGCATGATGTTCAGGCAACGGTCGTTAGCCGTCAAAGCAAGCGTCGCTCCGATGTGCCTGGCCGACGCCGCGAGGTTGGCGTGGCTGAGCGGCACGAGCTTTGGCCGCGAGGTCGTGCCGGAAGTATGGAGCAGCAGCGCAACGTCGCTCGGCTGGGCCAGTTCGGGCGGGGCAGCCGGGCCGACCGCCTTGCCCTCGATCCTGAAACTACCAGCCGGTTCATCCTTCAGCGCGACCAACCTCAACACGCCAATGCCGAGTTTTTCCGCGACCGTCACCGCCGGCCCGGACTCGTCCTCGCCAACGATGATCGCCTTGGCGCCGATGTCGGAGAGATAGAAGTCGAGTTCCTCTGCCCGATAGGCCGGATTGAGCGGCGCGGTGGAGGCGCAGGCGGCGACCGACAGGAAGGCCGTCGCCATCTCCGGCCCGTTCGGCAGCACGATGGCAACGCGGTCGTTGCGGCCGATGCCCAAGGCATGCAGTTCATCCGCTGCCGCCTGCATCTGCCGGCGCAGCGCGCCATGCGAGAGTGTCGTCCTTTCGGGCGCGAGCACAGCCGGCGCGTCGTCGGCGCCAGCTGCGAGGCGTCCTATGATCGATGAAGTCTCAGACAACGCGGACCTCGATGTCGCCGACGCCGTCGACATGGCCCTTCATCACGTCGCCGCGCTTCACCGCGGCGACGCCCGCCGGCGTGCCCGCCATGATGACGTCGCCCGGCGCAAGGCGGAACAGGCCGGACAGGTAGCTGATCATCTCCGGAACCTTCCAGATCATCTGGTTGAGGTCGCCAGTCTGCTTGCGCTCGCCATTCACGTCCAGCCAGACGGCGCCTTGCGTCGGATGGCCGATCTCCGATGCTGGCACCAGCGCCGAACACGGCGCGGATTGCTCGAAGGCCTTGCCGACTTCCCATGGACGGCCCATGTCCTTCGCCTTGCCCTGCAGGTCGCGGCGCGTCATGTCGAGGCCGACACCGTAGCCGTAGACACAGTCCAGCGCCTTCTCGACGGGGATGTCGACGCCGCCGCTCTTCAGGGCGACAATCATCTCGATCTCATGGTGCACGTCGTTCGAAGCCGGCGGATAGGGGAAGCTGCCGCTCGTATCGAGATTGTTGGGGTTCTTCTGGAAGAAGAAGGGCGGTTCCTTGTTCGGATCGTGTCCCATCTCGACCGCGTGCGCGGCGTAGTTGCGCCCGACGCAATAGACACGATGCACCGGGAAAGACTGGTCGGACCCCGCGATGGGAATAGCCGGGATCGCGGCCGGTTCGATGACGTAGTTGGAGGCCGCGGCCTTGATGTTCATTGTCTTGCTCCTGCGTAGAATTCGACCTTCGCCTCGAGCCGTTCGATCAGTTCCGCGATCAGAAGGGCAAAGGCAAAGAGGATGACGGTGAGGGCCCAGAATTCGGCCATGCGGAAATTGCGCGAGAAGGTCTCGAACAGCGCGCCGTATCCGACAATGGCGACCAGCAACTGGCCGATGACGACGCCCTTGACGCCGCGGATCAGCCCGAGCCGGATGCCGGCGAGGATTTCCGGCAGCGCGGCCCAGAGGATGATCTTGACGTACAGCGCGTGCTTGGTGGCTCCATACGATTTCGCCATCTCGATCAGCGAGGGCGAGATGTGGCGAACGCCGGCGCGTGTGTCGAGCACGATGATCCATATCGCGAACAGGAATACCGCCGCGATGATCGTCTTTTCGCCGAAGCCGAAGAGGATCATCAGCACCGGCACCAGCGCCGACAGCGGCGCCGAGGAGAAGATGCTGACCCACATGCCGAGCAGTTCGTCGGCAAGCTTGACGCGGCCCATCAGAATGCCGAGCGGCACGCCGACGACGATGGACAACGCCATGCCTATGAAGAAGGCGCGCAGCGTCGTCACCGTGGCGCTCTGCCAGGACGGCGTCTGCACCAGGTCGAAAGCGGCTCTCAGTACCTCGCTGAACGGCGGCACCATCAGCATCAGGTCGAGCCGCCCGACGATCTCCCAGATGACGCACCAGACAAGCAGCGACGCCATCATGGGGATACGATGACCGAAAATCGTCATGGCCGAACCTCAGTCAGCATCGCCTCAGTCGACATATTGCTTCAGCCCCTGCCAGATCTCCTCGACCGTATCGAGATAATGTTTGTCCCGGTGGATGCGGTCGGGGTCGACCGAGCGGTCGATGTCGGGCTCGATGATTTGCGAGATGCGGCCCGGCCGCGGCGACAGGAGCACGATGCGGTCGGAGATATAGACCGCCTCCTCGATCGAATGGGTCACGAAGATGAAGGTCTTGTTCTGGTTGGTGCGGAGCCGGATCAAATCTTCCTGGAATTTCCGCCGGTTCTGTTCGTCGACCGCCGAGAACGGTTCGTCGAGCAGCAGCACGTCGGCATCGACCGACAATGCACGGGCGAGGCCTACGCGCTGGCGCATGCCGCCCGACAGTTCGTGCGGATATTTGTCCTCGAAGCCGGAAAGGCCGACCTCGTTGATATAATGCCGCGCAATCTTTTCCCGCTCGGCGAGCGCCTTGCCGCGAAGTTCCAGCCCGAAGGCAACGTTGCGCAGCACGGTCGCCCAGGGCAACAGCGCGAAATCCTGGAACACGAAAGCGCGCTCCGGACCGGGCTTGCTGACCGTACGCCCGTTGACGGTGATCGTACCGGCGTCGGCGTCGACAAGTCCGGCGATGATCTTCAGGAGCGTCGTCTTCCCGCAGCCGCTGGGGCCAAGCAGGCTGGTCAGCTTGCCGCGCGGAAAGTCCAGGTCGATGCCGCGCAGCGCTTCAACGCTACCATAGCTTTTCGAGATGCCGCGCACCTCGACGATGGCGTCGACAGGCGACTGCATCGGTGTCGGTTCCTTCCTCAATGTTGCATTGCGCATGATTCAGGCGCCTCTCTTTTCGGGCCTGAAAACGCGCGTCTCGATCCACTGCAGCGCGACAAGCGTGAGGGTCGAAAGGGCGATGATCGAGGCGATGGTTGCGTACATCTCGGCATAGTTGGCGCGCGAGCGATGGAAGGTGATGAGGTCTCCGATGCCGGTCGGCGTGATCAAGAGTTCGGCGAGCACGACGCCAACGAAACCGGCGGCGACGCCAAGCCGCAGGCCGGCGAAGATGACCGGGCTGGCGTCCGGCAGGATGATCTTGGAGACGGTCTGCCAGCGCGTGCCGAGGAAAGATCGGCACATGGAGATCAGCGAGACATTGACGTTGCGCACCGCCTTATAGGTGTTGAGCACGATGACCGGCAGCGCCAGGATCATCACGGCCAGCGTCTTCGCCGTCATGCCGATACCGTAGATGAAGGTGACCATCGGGATGAAGGCCGCCACGGGCGCCGCCTGCAGGACGATGAAGATCGGGATCAGCAGCCACTCTCCCGTGCGCCAAAGCCCGCATACGGTGCCAATGCCGACTCCGAGGAATGCGGAGAGGATGACGCCAAGCAGCAGCGGCTGCAGCGTCGACAGATAGGCCTTCGGCAGGCTGCCATCGGCGATCATGGCGACGAAAGCGGTCACGGTGTCGATGAAGGTCGGGAAGGCAAAGCTGACCGGAATCATGCCGGCTATCTGCCAGATCGCGGCAAACAGCACGACGGAAAGGACGCGGAGCAGGGTGGGATTGTCCTGCCAGCTTCCTGCCTCGCTTCGCCCAGCCGGCGGGGCGAGGCTGATCGCCCCGCCCTCTGTTCTCATGCTGGCCATCCCTTATTTCGCGCCCAGCTTGGCAGTCGCGCGATCGATCGCGGAAACGTCCCAGAAGTCCTCGACCTTCAGTGTTGCCGGGTCGCCTTCGATCTGGCCGGCCGCGCTGAAGAACTCGAAATCATCAGCCGCCGCCTGAGCGCCACCACCGTTGAGCGCCAAGGCCCCAGCTTCGGCAGTCTCCTTGTAGTATTCGGTGATTTCCGTGTCGGCTTCGGCGCCGAGATCGGACAGCAGCTTGTATTTGTTGCGCAGCTCGACGGCCACGGCCGGGTTTTCGGTGATCTCGCGGCCGGTCTTGATCAGCTCTTCCACCAGTATATCGACGTCAGCGGCATTGTTCTTGAGATAGTCGGCCGTCGCGAAGACCGTCTCGTCGGATGCCTTGACGCCCTCGACCGGCAGCACGATGAACTTGCCGGGCGCCTCGGTTTCCAGCGCGCGGCGATTGGCGGCGTCGACGATCGATGCCTTGATCGTTCCCTGGATCAGCGCGTTGCGGCGAACCTCGGAGCCGGGCACATAGCTGATCGTGCCGAGCGTGATGCCGTTGTTCTTGGCCATCAGGAGCATGACCGCCTCGGTACCGGAGCCGCGTGCCTGCACGGCGACCTCCTGCCCGTCGAGGTCTTTCCAGGTTTTGTAGGATTCAGCGTTGACGACCGGGAAGAAGCGCTGCGTCGAGATCTGCGCGAAGATGCGGATCGGCACGCCAACTTTCTGGATCAGTGTGTAGGGAGCACCGATGCCGACATCTGCTTGGCCGCCGACCACAGCCTGTGTCGCCAGATCCTCGTCGTTCAGGATGATGAGTTCGACATTGACGCCGCGCTCCTTGGTGCGCTCGATCGCGGCAAGCGTCTGGATGGATTCGATGCCGGGCAGGTCGCCAAAGGCGATCCGCATGTCACCGGCGTTCGCCGCCGGGGCGGCCATCGCAGCGCCCATGAAGGCCGCAAAGGCGGTTGCCAAGATGCTGCGTCTTGAAAGACTGGTCATATTGCTTCCTCCCGTTTTTCTTGTAACCAATATCTTGATTGGTTAAAACCAGATGGCATATTGGTCAAGCGATTTATGCCCATTTCGTGCTGGGGTGATGATTGACCGAGCCCATAGTTCGTTTTAGTACCCGCATCAGGCAGGGATTCTCGATTGATTGAACCAATGGACAAGATTGGCAACGGCGGACATGCGGCGCTCGTGCAACTGCAGGCCTATCTCGCGCAGATAGACTTGCCGAGCGACGGCCGGCTGCCGCCGGAGCGGGAACTCTGCGACACGCTCGGCGTATCGCGCGGCGACCTGCGCAAGGCGCTGGACGTGCTTGAACGGGACGGCCACATCTGGCGGCATGTCGGCAAGGGCACCTTCGTCGGCAGCGGTCCGATCGAGGAGGCGATCGGCATTTCGGAAATCGCCGGCAGTTCCAGCCCGGCCGACGTGATGCGCGCCCGGCTGATCATCGAGCCGGAGATCGCGCGCGAGGCAGCTCTCCACGCCACGGCCGCCGACATCGCCGCGATGCGCCAGTCGCTGGTGCAGACCCGCGAGGCGGCGACCTGGCGGCAATACGAGAACGTCGACAATTTGCTGCACCGGCAGATCGCGCAGGCCAGCCGCAACAACGTCCTGCTCGGCCTGTTCGACGTGCTGAACGCCGTGCGCCGTACGGTGGTCTGGGGCCGCCTGCGCTCGGACGGTGCCCGGCCTCCGGCCGATCACCATAGCTTTGCCGATCATGAACAGATCGTGTCGGCGATCGCCGAGCGCGATCTCGGCGGCGCGGCGTCGGCGATGCGGCTTCATCTGCAGCAGGTCGGCAAACGGCTGATCCCGCTCAACGAAGCGGCCGAATAGCTGTCGGCGCAGGAAATTTCGGCCAGCGGCGAAAATCGCAAGCCAAACCTCTGCCGCTGCGCTATGTAGCCTCCCGCCGGCGGCTCCAGCATGACCGGCTGAATGACACGCCGCCCGCATGACTCCCGACACCTCGACATCCGACCGACGCTACGCCGCTTTCCGCCATGGCGCTTTCCTGCGCTTCTGGGCGGCGCGGTTCCTGGCCACCTTCTCCACCCAGATCGTCTCGGTAGCTGTCGGCTGGCAGGTCTACGACCTGACGCGCGACCCGTTCGATCTCGGCCTGGTCGGTATCATCCAGTTCCTTCCGTCGCTGCTCCTTGTGCTGATTACCGGAGCTGCGTCCGACAGGTTCGGGCGGCGGCTGATCATGGGGATTGCGACCGGCATCGAGACGCTGTGCGCGCTGGCCTTGCTTTTCTTTACGTTGCGAGGACTGGCCGGCGTCGGGCCGATCTTTGCCGTGCTTGCCGCTTTCGGTGTCGCTCGCGCCTTCTTCGGACCTGCGGCGGCGTCGCTTGTCGCCAATCTGGTCCCCAAGGAGGATTTCCCCAATGCCGTGGCATGGAATTCTTCCGCCTGGCAGACGGCGACCATCGTCGGCCCGGTGGCTGGCGGCCTGCTCTACGGCATCTCGGCGGAAACTGCCTATGGCATCGCGGCCGTATTCATGGCCTCTGCCACGCTCCTGATATTCACCATCCCCAGGCCGGCGCAGCGCGAGCCCAGCGAGAAGCCGAGCATGGAGACGCTGTTCGCCGGCTTCCGCTACATCTGGCGCGAGAAGGTGGTGCTCGGCGCAATCTCGCTCGACCTCTTCGCCGTGCTGCTCTCCGGCGCCGTCGCGCTGCTTCCGGTCTATGCCCGCGACATTCTGGAACTTGGCCCCTGGGGTCTCGGCCTGTTGCGTGCGGCGCCCGGCATCGGCGCGCTTCTCGTTGCCGTCTGGCTGACCGGCCATCCGATCCGCGACCATGCCGGCATCATCATGTTCGCCTTCGTCGCGCTGTTCGGCGTCTTCACGGTCGTGTTCGGCGTGTCGACCATACCGTGGCTCTCCATAGCAGCGCTCGCCATGCTCGGCGCGACCGACATGGTCAGCGTGTATGTGCGCGAGACGCTGATCCAGCTCTGGACGCCGGACGAGGTGCGCGGCCGCGTCAACGCGGTCAACATGGTCTTCGTCGGCGCGTCCAACGAACTCGGCGAGTTCCGCGCCGGCACGATGGCTGCTTTGATCGGCACGGTGCCGGCCGTCGTCTTCGGCGGCGTCGGCGCGGTCGCGGTGGCGGGAATATGGGCGGTGATCTTCCCGCAGCTTCGGCGAATTCGCCACCTGCAGGGGCGCGAATAGCTCTACTTCGCCTTGCTCTTCGCTGGCCTGTCGAAGATCGCTGCCAGGAACTCGTGCAGCCAGCGTTTCAGGTGCATGTCCCAGATGAGCCGGCCACCGAGATGGTCGCGGCCGGGCTGCGCGCCTGGCAATTCGAAGCGGTGCGCGCCATGCACCACCCAGCGATGCATCATCAACTGCGTCAGTTCGGCATGGAACTGTATGCCCCAGGCGTTTGCGCCGTAGCGGAACGCCTGGTTCGGATAGGTCTCGGACGTGGCGAGCAGCGTCGCGTCCTTCGGCAGCGAAAAGCCTTCGCGGTGGAACTGGTAGACCATTTCCGGCCACTGCATGAGAGCCTCGCCCTCCTCCGTCGGCTTGATCGGATACCAGCCGATCTCGACCAGCCCGTCGCCATGGCCCTCGACCTTGCCGCCGAGATGGTTGACGAGCATCTGGGCGCCAAGGCAGATGCCGAGGAAGGGTCGGTTCTCCCCGAGCGGCACCTTCAGCCACTCGGTCTCCCGACGTACGAACTCGTTCTGGTCGTTGGCGCTCATCGGCCCGCCGAACACGACGGCGCCGGCATGACGGTCGAGCGTTTCAGGCAACTCGTCGCCGAGCGGCGGGCGGCGTATATCGAGGTCGAAACCTGCCTGGATCAACTGGTGGCCGACACGCCCAGCACTCGACCGCTCCTGGTGCAGTACGACCAGGATCTTGTCCCTTGGCCGTTCCCGTCGCGGCATCAGTCGTCCGCGGAAGTGCCGGTCGATCCCGGCGCCTCGGCCTGTGCCTGCTGCCGCTGCAATATGCGGTCACGCCGATCGACGCCGATCAGCTCGGCAATACGCCACACCGTGTGATCCTCGAGTTCATGCAGTTCGCCATCGGCGAAGACGACCTCCCACATCAGGCCGACGAATTCGATCCGGGCCTGCTCGTCGAGGTGACGCTTCAGCACGCTGGTGAAGGTGTAGAGATCGACCGCCGCATTGTCCGCCTCGCCGCCCGCCGCCACCAGCCTGTCCAGCGCCTCGCCGCTCAGGCCGTAGGCCTCGGCGAGTATCTCCTTCATACGCTCCCATTCGGCATCCTGCCGGAC
>JAEYXI010000333.1 GCA_023428515.1 Pseudomonadota bacterium
ATGTTAGTCCTTCACCGCGACCGTGCCACGGGACCGGGGATTTGTATTTATGGCAAACGATCTTGCGAGATCAATAAAGCGAACATTGGAAGTTCTTGAGTATTTTGATGAAGACCATCCCGCAGCATCGGTTGGGGAAGTATCAAGAGAACTCGGATATCCTCAATCCAGTACTTCGATACTTCTGAAGAGCTTGATGTCCCTGGGATATCTCTCCTACGACGAGACCAACCGTACATATCGCCCTACATCCCGCGTTGCCCTACTGGGCCGCGGTGTCCGGCCGTATTTCTTCGGCGATGGCAGCGTCATGGCGGCCCTGAACGAGCTCAGCGAGAGAACTGGCGAACTCATCATCCTGGCCGCCCGTACAGGGCTTTCGATCCACTACATACATGTCATCCCGGCGACCAACCCGTTGCGCATGCATCTTCGCGCAGGCGCGGTCAGGCCCCTCGTAGGATCGGCCGTCGGACACCTGTTCCTGTCGGCGCTGTCGGATCCGGAAGTCGAAAACGCCATCGCGCTCAGCCTCAAGCTGAAATCGCCGGATCGTTTCGATCCCAAGGAGGTTCGGCAGGAGGTTTCGGAGATCAGGTCCGCCGGCTACCTCTTGTCCACATCGACCGTCACGCCCGGCGGCGGAGTCCTGGGCATGCTGCTGCCCGGCAAGATCGACCAGGGACTTGCCATCTGCATAGGCGGCGTCAAATCGGTGCTGCTCGAAAATGCCGACCGTTTTGTCGCCGATCTCCGCCAGGTGATCAAACGCATCAGCCCTGCCTGATCGCGGGCAGCGCACGGCAGCTTTCGCTTCCCAACCAAACCTCGACACGCCAGCGAGCACGACAAATACATCGCGGCCCGGCAGCTGAATCTTGCATTGCATATCCGATCCTGTTAATCGGTATTCTGATGCGAGAGTTTGGCGCCGATGGCTGAAAACAAGGTATGTCTGATCACTGGAGGAATTCGCGGCATCGGTCTTGCGACCGGTGAGGCTTTGCGCGACGACGGGTGGACTGTCGTCCTCAGCGACCGCGATGCCGCCGATGCCGATGTCTCGGCAATCTTCGACTGCCGGGTGGCCGATGTCTCCAAGTCTGCATCCATGGATAGTCTGGTCGGAGGCGTGGTCGACCGATACGGGCGGCTGGACGGTCTCGTAAACGCCGCCGGCTACAACCAGCATCAGGCCGTCGCGGAACTGAACGACGAAACCTGGGAAAAGCTCTTCGACGTGCATCTCGGCGGGGCGCTGCGGGCCTGCAGGGCCGCGGCCGCGCCATTGCAGGCTGCGGCCGGTGCGGTGGTGAACTTCTCCTCCATCGCCGCGCGGATCGGCAGGCCAAGGCGCGGCCCCTATTCAGCCGCCAAGGCGGGCATCGAGGCTTTGACCCGCACGCTGGCGGTGGAATGGGCGCCGAGCGGCGCCCGCGTCAATGCCATCGTCCCCGGCATCGTCAACACCCGCCTCGTTCAGGAAAACATCGCGAAGGGCAACGCCGACCGCGAGAGCCTGGTGCGCTCGATACCGCTGCGTCGCATGGGCGAACCAGCCGAACTGGCCAGCGTCGTGGCGTTCCTGCTGTCGGATCGGTCGAGCTACATCACAGGTCAATCGATTGTCGTCGACGGCGGCGCGCTCGCCAACGGCGACTGGTAGCCGGGACTGGAGAAAGAAACCCATGGCGCGCGTGAAAGTGCATATCGATCAGGTCAAATGCGTGGGCGCGGGACAGTGTGTCTTCGCCTCTCCAGAGGTTTTCGACCAGCGGGAAGAAGACGGAATCGTCGAGTTGCTGATCGATGAGCCGGACGAGGCGCTGACCGCTTCGGTGCGCAAGGCCGCCAAGCTCTGCCCGGCGCTCGCAATCGTGCTCGAGGAGCTCTGACCGGTGGTCGATCGCGTCGCCATCGTCGGGGCGTCGGCAGCTGGACTGGCGGTGGCGGAGACGCTCCGCGAAGAAGGGTTCGGAGGCGCCATAACGATGGTCGGCGCCGAGCAGCGCGCGTTCTACGATCGGCCACCGCTGTCGAAAGAAGACATTTCATCCGACAATGCGAAGCTCTCGCTGCGGCCGGGCGGACATGACGATCTCGATATCGACCTGCGCCTCGGGGTGGCGGCGACCGGTCTCGACCTGGGCAACCGGCGGCTGACGCTCTCGGACGCGACCGCGGTCGACTACAATGCGCTTGTGATCGCCACCGGCGTCGACGCCATCAACCTGCCCGGCGGTCGTTCCCTGCGCACGCTGGATGAAGCCGTCGGCATTGCGGCAGCGCTCGATATGGCGCGCAGCGTGGTCGTGATCGGCGCCGGCGTGCTTGGCGGCGAACTGGCCGCGCTCGCGGCGACGAAGGGCCGTTCCGTTGTCCTGCTCGATGCATTGCTTGCGCCCATGATCGATCGGGTCGGTTCGGTGGTGGGCGCTCGCCTGGCGTCGCTTCACAAATCGCATGGCGTGGAGGCCCACTATGGAGTTTACGTCGCCGGAATCGCCGATCGCGCCGCCGGCGGTAAGTCCGTCTCGCTGAGCGACGGCCGAATGTTCGATGCCGACCTGGTCCTGGTAGCGATCGGGGCGCGGCCGGCGGTCAGCTGGCTGAGAGGCAGCGGCGTGCCGCTGGACAATGGCGTTGTCTGCGACGCCTACTGCCGCACGGTTCCGGATGTCTACGCGGCCGGCGATGTGGCCAACTGGTTCAATCCGCGTTTTGGCCGGCAGATGCGCATCGAGCACCGCATGAACGCCACGGAGCAAGGCATGGCGGTGGCGGCCAACATTCTGGGGCGCGAGGAGGAGTTCTCGCCAATTCCCTACTTCTGGACCGATCTCTACGACGTGAAGATCCAGGTCCACGGCATGATCGGCGCTTCGCTGGATACGCATACGGTCGCCGGCGATCCGGAGGCCGGCAACTTCGTCCTGGCCTATTGCCGGGACGGTATCGTTGAAGGCGTTCTGGGCTGGAACATGCCGGGAGAGACGCGACGGGCGCGTGGGCTGATCGGAAATCCGCGGCCTTAATATCGCCAGTGGCCGAGATGCCGCAGCGGTGAGGAAAGAATGGCAGCAGACCTGGCGCGATCGATCAAGCGGACGTTGGAAGTGCTGGAATATTTCGACGAGGAGCATCCGAGCACCTCGGTGACCGAGATATCGCGTGAACTTGGATATCCTCAGTCGAGCACTTCCATCCTGCTGAAGAGCCTGATGACGCTCGGCTATCTGACCTATGACGAGAAGACGCGCGCCTATCGTCCCACGGCCCGCGTCGGATTGATCGGCCGCAGCATCCGGCCATACCTTTTCGGCGACGGCAACTTGATGGGCGCGCTCGAGGAGGTCAGCGATAAGACCGGTGAGCTGATCTTCCTTGCCACCCGCGTCGGGCTGTCGATCCACTACATCCACGTCATCCCGGCCCGCAATCCGCTGCGCATGCATTTGCGCGCCGGAGCCGTACGCATGGCTGCCGGCTCGCCCACCGGCTACCTTTTCCTGGCCTCGCTGCCCGACGAGGAGGTCGCGGTCCTGGTCGAACGCACCCGCAACCTGCCGGGAGCCGGGGAATCGATCGACCTCGACCATGTGATGAAGGAACTGCGCAAGATCCGCAGGCAGGGATACGTGTTGTCGGACAAGACCGTTACCCCCGGCGGCGGCGTGCTGGCGATGCTGCTGCCGCACGAGCTCGAGGGCCAACAGCTTGCGCTTTGCCTGGGCGGCGTCGGTACGGTGGTCCTGAGCAATGAGGATCGATTTGCCGAAATCATCCGGGCGGCTATTGCCCGCCATATTCCGTCGAACCGGGAGCAACTGGCCTGAGACCGGTCAGCTGTCGACCACCGGATTGACCAGCGCACCGATCGAACCGATCGAGGCAGTCGCCGTCTGGCCGGGCCGCAGGTAGAACTTCTCCGGTTCGGGACGCGCCAAGGCGACACCCGAGGGTGTGCCGGTGATGATGATGTCGCCCGGCTCCAGTCCCATGGACGACCAGTACGAGATCAGTCGCGCGACCGTGAATATCATGTCGGAAGTGTTTGCCTGCTGGCGCACGTCGCCATCGACAGTGAGCTTCACCTCGAGCGCCTGCGGATCGGGTATCTCGTCGGCCGTGACCAGCCAGGGACCCATCGGCGCGAAGCCCGGAAAATTCTTGGCTTTGACGATGCCGATCTGCGCTTCCATCTCGCGGCGCTGAATGCCGCGCGCGCCGACGTCGTTGCAGATCGTGTAGCCGGCGACATGGGCGAGCGCATCGGCCTCGCCGACATTCAGCGCCGGGCTGCCGATGACGACGGCCAGTTCGACCTCGTAGTCGATGTCGTCGTGTCCGGCAGGAATGCGGATAGGATCCCCATGGGCTGACAGCGAAGACGGGTACTTCGCGAAGGCCGACGGAAACTCGGGGATGCTGACCACTTTTCCGCGCTTGGCCCAAAGTTCCTGGCCCTCGCGAACGTGATCCATGTAGTTGCGCCCGACCGCGATGATCTTGCCCGGTCGCGGTATGGGCGGCGCCAGCCGCCATCCATGTGGGACAGATTGAAAACGTGCGCTCGCGCTTTGAACAAGCCCCCGCAGCGCGGCCTGGACGCCCGGCAGCAGCCAGAGATTGTCCGCCGGCTGCTCAAGCGCGCCGCGGATTGCGGGAGCGAGATCGGCGAAGCCAGCCACGTCGCGCAACAATGCGACCTGGCCGTCATCACCTGCCAAAGCGAGGGCATAGTCGCCCTCGCGCCGGAGCATCGTGATCTTCATGGGACGGCTAGTACAGCTGATAGGGAACCGTCTCGCCTTGCGGGCTCCAGGCCACGATCAGCAGCTCGGTGTCCGTCTTGGCGCGGAACGGCCCATGGTCGTCGCCGCTCGGCAGCATGAAATAGGAGAGCGAATCGTATTCCTTGCCGTCGTACTCCGCCTCTCCCTTCAGCAGGAACACGGCGCGGTGGCCCACCGGCTTGCCTGCCGGCAATGCGCTGCCCGCATCGATCCGTGCCATTTTCAGGTTCGGGCCGGTCTCGAAGAAGTAAGCGAGGTGACGCGTCTTCAGGCCCTTCTGGGTCTCGTGCGGCACCCACGGGTAGGAGTTCGACCGCATCACCACATAGCTGTTGAGGCGGGACTTCGGATATTCGATCTTGGTGCCGGTGATCTTCTCGAGGATTGCCTCGTAGGCGTCGCGATTGCGGCCATCCGCGAAAGTGTAGACGCCTTCCTCGAACTTGCCGGTCTTGGCCAGCTCACGCTGCGCGTCCACCACCTCTTCCGGTTCCGGATAGGGAATGCCGGATGGGCCTTCGAACTGGATGTCGGCGAAGTGCAGTTTCTGATTGTCGTCGGTGGGCATCGGCTTGATGGGGCCGTAATAGGCACCCTCGGGGATATAGAGACAGTCGCCGGCCTCGTAGATTTCCTTGTCGTACTTCATCTTGCCCGACAGGACGAAGCGGACCTGCTGGAACGTATGGCGGTGCCGGGGCGAATGGTAATACGGCTCCGCATGAAGGCTTCCGATACGGGCGCCGATCTTGCGCTCCTTGTCGAAGAACCCCTGATAGCGCTGGTTGTACCCAGGCCGCACGCCGATATCCACCCAAGGCAGATCCGCCTCCCTAACTCCGGCCGGCATGTGGATCGTCATAACAACTCCTCCTGGTAGACATCTCGATAAATCAGATTTACGATACTTAAAATCACAAAGTCAATGGCAGCGCGCCCTGTCTTGTCGTGATGCGACTGCAGTTCGAGGGCAGAATGCGCGTCTGGTTGAACTTCCTCACCACCATGATTGTCGCCGGTTTGGGCGCTCTTCTCGCCAACTGGATGGGCGTCGTCGGGGGCTGGTTGATCGGCGCCCTGGTCGCCACCCTCGTCGCCGGCCGGCTGGGCCTGCCGATCGGCATGCCGTGGGCCGTGCGGTCGGTGGCGCTGGCCTTCGCCGGGATCATGACGGGCGCGACCATCACGGCGGAAACGATGGGGACTGCAGCCGAGCTAAGCTGGACGGTCGCCGGCCTGCTGCTGCTCACCCTCGCGGTGATGATATCGTCCTATTTCGCACACCGCCTGATCTGGGGCAGCAGCGAGTCCACCGCCTTCTACAGTTCCTGGCCTGGCAATACGATCCTGGCCTTCGTGGCCGCTGAAAAGAGCAAGGCGGATCTCGACCGCGTCGTCTTCGTCCAGTCGGCCCGCTTGATCATACTGGTTGTGCTTCTGCCGCTGATGATCAGCGCCTTCCATCCGGTCGTCCGGCCCGACACCGGGCGTTTCGATCTTCAACTCGCCATCGCGGCGTTAAGCGCCCTGCCCTTCATGTGGCTGGCGCCGCGCTGGCGCATTCTCGGAGGCGAGATGTTCTTCACCGCGATCTTCATCGGCGCCCTGACCTATGCCGGCGTCCTGAACGTCGCCATCCCGGCGGTGGCGGTCGACTTCTTCCAGGTCATCGTCGGCGCCTTCATCGCCATCAACCTGGCCCGCTGCAACATGGCGTCGCTGCGGGCGGCTGCCTGGCCGGCGGCGGTGGGCGCGACCATCGGCGGGCTGCTCACCTTCGCCTTCGCCCTGCCCATTGCAGCATTGCTCGAGATGAATCCCGCGGCTCTCATCCTCGCCTATGCGCCGGGCGGGGCGGAGCCGATGATTCTCCTCTCCTCGGTGTTCGGCGTCGACCCGGGCTTCGTCGGCATCCACCACACGATCCGCCTGATCGGCCTCACCATGGTGTTTCCTCTCTTGGCTCGCTTCGTGGGCCCGAGCATGGGGCAATGAGGCCGAAGCTCATCTATTTCGCCGAACGCCATCCCTCCTTCGACAGGGACGGTTTCCGGCAGCGCTGGCGACAGCACGGTCGCCTCGGCGCAAGCCTGCCGCGCTGGAAGAACGTCGCCCGGTATGCGCAATGCGACCGCATAGACGGCGGGCTGCAAGGAACGGAGATCGACTGCGACGGCGTCGCGACGGTGCTGTTCCACAGCGAGGCGACGCGGTTGGCACACATCGCCGATCCCGATGGCGCGATCACCAAGGCCGACGAGGCAAAAACCTTCGCTCGGCCGGTGCGCGGTTTTTCGGTGCTCACCGAACCGCACGACGTGCTCCAGGGTGGGTTCGCCGCGGCGACGAAGATTTTCGTTGCCGTATGCCGTCGTCAAAGTCTCGCAGCGGAGCGCTTCGCCGAATGCTGGACGAGCGGCGTAGCGCGCGCCGTGGCGAGACAATTCGGTGAAGCGGGGCTCGGCTGCGCCTACGTCCAGAATCTGCGGCGAGCGGACTGGGCGGCGGGAGGCGTGGGCTTCGAGGTCGATTGCATCGACGAGATCACGTCGTCCGATCCGGTGGCGGCGTGGCGAGCCTACCAGTCGGCCCTGGCGGACGCCGCGCCCGATCTCTTCGGTGACATCCGATTTGTGCTCACGTCCGAAACAGTCCTGTCGGACGCGACAACGCTCTAGCTGTAATTGTCCATCGCTTCGCGGGTGAAGGGCTCGATCTCGCTGAATGCACCCCGGCGGACCTTCTCCGGCCAGAGCGCGTCGGCAAGCAACGCGCGACCCACGCCGGCGAGGTCGAAATCGCCTCGCGCAAGCGCCTCCTCGACTCCGGCGAGGTCGGTGACCTTCGCGGCGACGTTGTCGGCGGTGCGATAGACCTTGGACTGGTGCGGCTGGTCGAGGCCGATGCTGCCGACCGCTATCACCGGCTTGCCGGTCAGGTGCTTCGTCCATGCCGCCAACGAGCGTGGATCACCGTCGAAAGCGGGCGCATAGAAGCGGCGCGCGCTCACGTCGAAGACATCGACGCCGGCATCCACCAGACGCCCCAGGATGAACTGGAGATCCTCGGGAGTCTCGGCGATACGTGCGTCATAGTCGGTAGCCTTCCACTGCGAGAAGCGGAAGATGAGCGGCAGGTCCGGCCCGAGCGACGCGCGGATAGCGCGCACCACCTCGACGGCCAGCCTCGTGCGGCCGATGATGTCGCCGCCATAACCGTCGTCGCGCGAGTTCGATTTGGGCCAGAAGAACTGGTCGAGCAGATAGCCATGCGCGCCGTGGACGGCGACGCCGTCGAAGCCGAGCGTCCGCGCATACCCGGCGCTGCGGCCATAGGAGGCGACGATATCGTCAAGGTCGCGCTCGCTGGCGGCGATCGCGATGGTGCGGCCGCCGTCGTCGACGATTTCGCTCGGTCCATATCCCGGCACCGACTCGTCCGGGGGCGCGCCGAGCTTGCGCGCGTTGCCGACATGCCAGAGTTGCGGAACGATCTTCCCGCTATGCGCATGAACGGCATCGACGATGCGCCGCCAGCCGGCAAGCGCCTCGTCGCCGAAGAAATGCGGCACGTGGCGATAGACCGGTGCGCCAGGGTGGTCGATATAGGTCGCCTCGCTTATCACCAAGCCGACACCGGCCTCAGCCCGCCTACGATAATACTCTACATTTACGTCATTCGGAGCGCCTCCAGGAGATTTATAGCGACTCATGGGAGACATTACTATTCGATTACGAGTAGAAAGCTTTTCGCCTTCAAATCTATCGAAGATTTGACTCATTCGATTTCCTCCACATCGCTAATTTGTATTGACGTACGCGGCGCGTTCAGAAAGCTATATTACATAACTGTCTCACTCAGATGCCGGAGGATTGAAGATGAGATTGGGATTTGTCGGGCTTGGACTGATGGGCCTGCCTATCGCCCACCGCTTGTTGGCCGCTGGCCATCAGCTTGTGATCGGGGGGCGTAGTCGCGAGGCCATCGACGCGTTGACCGCGGCCGGCGCGGCCAGAGGCGGGAGCCCGGCCGAGATCGCCGCGGATGTCGATGTGTTCTTTTCCTGCAGGGTCACGCCGGAGCAGTCCGTCGAGACGTTCCTCGGCAGGGACGGTGTGATCGCCGGCGCGCGGCCAGGCCTGCTTTGCGTCGACCAGTCGACCATCGATCCGCAGACGTCGCGGCGAATCGGAACGGAACTGGGCGCGGCCAACATCGGTTTCCTGGACGCACCGATCAGCGGAGGTCCCGACGGCGCCGAGGCCGGCACGTTGAGCATCATCGCCGGCGGAACTCCGGAAGACATCGCGCGAGCCGAACCGTTGTTCATGGCGTTCGGCAAAAAAGTCTCGCATATGGGCCCTGTCGGCGCAGGGGTCGCTGCGAAGCTCTGCAACAATATGATCACGATCACGACGCACGCCTTGCTGGCGGAGGCCATGGTGCTGGGCGCCAAGTCCGGCATCGACCCTCGCCGGCTCTACGAAGTCCTGGGAGAAAGTTCCGCTAACAGCCGCACGCTGCAGCGCATGATCCCCAACCACGTGCTGCCGAGGAATTTTCACGCGGCGGCCACGATCACGACGATCATGAAGGACCTGGAATGCGCGATCGATACGGGACGCGAACTCGGGGTCCGCCTCCTGCTGCCGAACGTGGCGCTGCAGTGCTACGTCGACGCCGCGGGACGCGGACACGCGGACGACGATATCTCCTCCGTTATTCTCCCCATGGAGGAGATCGCCGGAGTTCAGGTCGGGCCGGCATGAATCAAATGCCGATGACCGATCTGCTCGCGGGAAGGTCTCCCTGGCAGCTTCGGTCATTGACATTATGATATCGTTCTTCATAATGCTGATGCCCATACCATAGTATGGACAAAAGGGAAGGAACAAAATCAGGTGCGCGGGTCGCTGGCGACCCGCCGAATTCGCGTACCCGTCGGGAGGAAAATCATGAACAAATTTGGCACTCTGAGCCGGCGTGATGTGCTGGCTTTGGGTCTGGGCGCATCAGCAACGGCAATGTTGCCCAAGATGGCTTTCGGCAAGGAAAGCATGGAGATCCTGGTCGCCTATTACGGCGCCCTCATCAACACTGCCGTGGTGGCCGTCGGACTGGAAAAGGGATTCTATTCGACACCGCAAGTCGAGGTGACCGGAGCCGTGAGCACGATCGGCGGCGGGACCGCCATCCGCAACATGATCGGCGGCGGCGTCGAATACGGCATCGTCGGCACGTCGGCGGCGCTGTCGGCGGTTCGCGAAGGCATCGACATTCACATCGTGCACGGTGTCATACGGTCGATGCAGGATCTGTTCTGGGTGTCGATGCCCGACAGCGGGATCAAATCCATCCAGGACCTGAAGGGCAAGAAGATCGGCTTCACCAAGCCAAAATCGATCAGCGAGACGATGGCCAAGTGGATGCTGGAGCGCAACGACATGGCCGGCCAGGCCGAACTGGTCTCGCTCGGTTCCGTCGGCGCCGGTCTTTCGGCGCTGGAATCCGGCGGCGTGCAGGCGGCGTTGATCCTCGAGCCGCTGTGGAGCGCTCGACAGGGCCGTTACCAGATCGCTTTCGATCTTTCCGAACTGCCGCCGATCACCCAGATGGTGGGTGTCGCCACCGGCGACATGATGAAGAACCGGCCGGAGGTGCTGCGCGATCTCGTAGGCGCATGGACCAATTCGGTGAACTTCACCTACGACAACAATGACGAGGCCGCGACGCTCATGTCGAAGCGCTTCGGCGAGAACATCCTGCCGGTCGACGTGGCGAAGTCGGCGGTGAAGAACATGGCCGGGATCCAGTATTGGAGCCGTGGCGAGATCGATCTCAAGGGGCTTGAATTCTGGCTCGAGACCATGCGCCAGCAGGGTGAATGGGAGGGTGACGCCGATTGGGCGTCGATCATCGACCAGTCATTCCTTGCCGAGAACTTGCGTACGTGATCCGGCGTCCGCCTTGGTTCTGTAGCCGTTAGCCAGAAGAACAAGCAGGAAATCGGATGAACGCCAGCGTGAAACCATCATACGACGAGCGTGTGCCTTCCGTCGTGCAGCACCCGGCACCGGCTCACGTCGAGATATGCGACGTCACCCGCGTCTATGCGGATGTCGTCCATGCGCTCGGTCCGATCAGCGTCACGCTGAAGAGGAACGAGTTCTTCGCGGTGGTGGGTCCGTCGGGCTGCGGGAAGTCGACATTGCTCGACGTCCTGGCAGGCCTGAGCCGCCCCACGGCGGGCGAGATCACCTTCGAGGGCAAGCGCGTCGACGGACAAGTTCCGGATGGTGTTGGCGTCGTCTTCCAGGAAGACGCGTCATTTCCCTGGTTGACGGTACACGACAATATCGCGTTCGGCTTACGCCGGCGCGGCATGGCGCGCGGTGAAATCGAAAGCAGGGTCCAGAGGGCCCTCGCCTTCATGGGACTGGTCGATTTCGCGCGGGCCTATCCGAGCCAACTGTCCGGCGGCATGCGCCAACGTGTCTGCATCGCGCGCACGCTGGTTCTGGAGCCGCGGTTGATCCTGCTTGACGAACCCTTCGGCGCGCTCGACCAGCAGACCCGGCTCCTGATGGGCGACGAATTGCTCCGCCTGTGGCGCGAAACCCGCGCCACGGTGATGCTGATCACCCATGCGATCGACGAGGCCGCCATGCTGGCCGACCGGGTCGGCGTCATGTCGTCCCGTCCGGGCCGGTTCATCGATATCGTCGAGACCGGCTGGAGCGCCGACCGCGACAGCCGTATCGCCGCCGACCCCGCCTTTGGCCAGATCACCACGCGCATCTGGGACGTTTTGCGTGAAGAGTCGCTCAAGGCGATGGCCACCCAGACGTCGCTGCAGAAATGAAGACCTCCACCCTGATCCGGATCGCGATCATCCTCGCGATCTTCCTGGCGCTCGAACTGCTCGCGCGCTCCGGACTTGTGCGGCCCGGCCTCATCCTGCCTCCCAGCGTCATGCTGCAGGAACTCTGGTCGCTGATGCAGACCGGCAAGTTCTGGGTCGAGGTCGGTTCAAGCGCCCGCTCGATCCTGATCGCCTTCGTGCTGGCGATGACGGTGGGCTGCACCACCGCGGTCGTGCTGCACAACCTGCCGCGGCTTCGCGAGTCCATCGAGCCGCTGATCGCCAGCTATTACGCGCTCCCGTTCTT
>JAEYXI010000336.1 GCA_023428515.1 Pseudomonadota bacterium
ATCATGGTGACATTTGCCCAGATCGGCAAAACCGGCGTATACGCGCCGGTTCATGCCACGATCGGCACGCAGATCGGCACGATCACGATCCGGGCGCGGCGGTTCGAGGCCCTGTAGGCGCCCGGAGGCCACTCCCCGCGCCGGAGATTTCTGATGGTGCGCGCTACCCTGATCGGCTTCTCGGCAGTCGCCATGTGGGCGTTGCTCGCGCTACTGACGGACGCTTCGGGCACCACGCCGCCCTTCTTGCTGTCGGCGATCACCTTCGCCATAGGAACCTGCGTCGGGCTTGTCGCAAGGCTTTTCATGCCTGCTCCGGCTCGGTCCGTGAAGATACCGTTCCAGGTCTGGATCATCGGTATCGCCGGCCTTTTCGGCTACCACTTCTTCTATTTCACCGCGCTGCGCAACGCGCCTGCGGTGGAGGCAAGCCTGATCGCCTATCTCTGGCCTCTCCTCATCGTGCTCGGCTCGGCATTGATGCCCGGCGAGAGGCTGCGCTGGAATCACATTTCCGGTGCGCTGCTTGGGCTCGCCGGCACCGTCCTCATCGTCACCAAGGGCGGCGGCGTCGACTTCGAGAGCCGTTATGTCTTCGGCTATGCGATGGCCGGCGTCTGCGCCTTCGTCTGGTCGGCCTATTCGCTGCTTTCCCGCCGCTTCCCGGCGGTGCCCACCAGCATCGTCACCTGGTTCTGCGCGGCGACGTCGGTGCTCTCGCTTCTCTGCCATTTCGCGCTGGAGGAGACCGTGCTTCCGGCCACGACCGGCCAGTGGCTTGCGGTCGTCGGTCTCGGCCTGATGCCGGTAGGCGCCGCCTTCTACGCCTGGGACATCGGGGTCAAGCGCGGCAACATCCAGGTGCTGGGCGCGGCGAGCTATGCGGCGCCACTGCTGTCGACGCTCATCCTGATCGTTGCCGGCTTTGCCGAACCCACGCTGCGCATCCTTGCCGCCTGCGTGCTCATCACCGGCGGCGCGGTGCTTGCCGCCAAATCCATGCTGTTCGATCGCAAGGCGGCATCTGCCGCGGCCGCCGACAACGCCACGGCGTAGTTCATCCGGCCGTGCCCGGTTCCCAGCCGGGCTCGGCAAGCTCGAACTGCGCAAAGTCGAAGCCGGGCGCCACGGTGCAGCCGACCAGCGTCCAGTCGCCCAGGCTGCGTGCCGTCTGCCACCAATTCGCCGGCACCACTGCCTGAGGCCTCTCACCTGCGGTGAGATCGGCGCCGAGCACGACTGACGCCGCGCCCTGTGTCTCGTCATAAAGGCGCAGTTCCAACGGCGCGCCGGCGTAAAAATGCCAGACCTCGGCGGCGTCCTTCACCCGGTGCCATGCCGACACGTCGTCGCGCTCGAGCAGAAAGTAGATCGCGGTGGAGTGCCCGCGCCCGCCGGCCGGATTGTCGCGATAGGTCTCGGCATACCAGCCACCCTCGGGGTGGCGGGCCATGCCGAGCACCGCGATGATCTCGGCGGCGGTCATGCGCCTAGAAATTGTCCTTGCGCTTGCGGATCTCGGCAAAGACCTCGGCGTCGGTGGCCTTCTCCATGCCGAGATTCCTGCGGATCGCCGGATCGTGCCAGCGGATGAACGGATTGGTCGAAAGCTCTTCGGCAAGCGTCGTCGGCAGCGTCGGCTTGTTCTCGTCGCGCAACTTCTCCACCTTCGCCGCACGTTCCTTCAGCGCCGAGTTGGTCGGATCGACTGTAAGCGCGAAGCGCGCATTGGCGAGCGTATACTCGTGGCCGCAATAGAGCGTGGTTGACGCCGGCAACTCCAAGAGCTTCGTCAGCGAGTGGAACATCACGGGCGCAGGCTTTTCCAGCAACCTGCCGCAGCCCATGGCGAACAGCGTGTCGGCGACAAAGGCGACATGCGACTTTGGCAGGTAGTAGCAGATATGATCCGCGGTGTGGCCTGGCGTCTCGATGATCTCGACCGGCTGTCCCGCGAACTCGAATTTCGAGCCTTCAGACAGTTCGACGTCGATTCCCGGTATCTTCGAAGCCTTCGGCCCGACGATCTTCAGGCCGAACCGCTTCTTCAGCGCGAGATTGGCCTCCACATGGTCGAGATGGTGGTGCGTCGTCATGATCATGGTTGGTGTCCAGCCCGTGCGCTCGATCGCAGCCAGGATGGCTCGTTCCTCCGGCGCGTCGATCAGCGCCGTCTCGCCGCTTTTCGGGTCATGGATAAGGACACCGAAATTGTCCTCTCGGCACATGAACTGGTCGATCTGCAATGACATTCAAGAAACTCCAATCTGTCGGGGCGAACATAGGGCGGCCGGCCTGCGCTGTCACCACGTTCGGCGACTTGCCGAAAACCGATTCCGGATTTCGGGCCGATGCAGTAGGGTCCGGCGCATGAATTCGGACATCGTCAATCTTAGGTCCTTCTATTCCTCGCTGCTCGGGCGCCTTGCCGAGCGCTCCATCGCCATGGCCATCTCCTCGGTGTGGGCCAACCTCCCGAACGAGCGGTTGGTCGGGCTCGGCTACACGCTGCCCTGGCTCGATCGGTTCGGGGCCGATGCGGAGCGCGTCTTCGCCTTCATGCCAGCCACCCAAGGGGCAGTGGTCTGGCCGGCAACCGGACCGTCGGCAACGGCGCTCGTCTTCGACGAAGAACTACCGCTTGTCGATTCCTCGATCGACCGCATGCTGCTCATCCATTCGCTGGAGCATGCCGAAAGCCCGCGCGAGACGCTGAAGGAGGTCTGGCGCGTGCTGTCGCCGGCCGGCCGTGTCGTCATCGTCGTGCCCAACCGGCGCGGCGTTTGGGCGCGCTTTGAACATACGCCATTCGGCACTGGCCGGCCTTTTTCGCGCGGCCAGCTCAATGAATTGCTGCGCGACGCGAATTTCACGCCGTCGGGCTGGAGCGACGCGCTGTTCTTCCCGCCCTCCAAGCGCCGCTTCATGATGCGCTTCCACGGCATCCTCGAGCGCACCGGCCGCCGTCTCTGGCCGATCTTCTCGGGCGTCATCGTGGTTGAGGCGCAGAAGCGCGTCTATCAAGGCCTGCCGGTCGCCAAGCGCGCCTCGCGCCGCGTCTTCGTGCCTGTGTTGTCGCCTCAAGGCGCCGCTACGCGGACCCTCAGGGATCGGAGCGGCAAGCGCCCCTGAGCACGGTCGGCGGCCTTCAATTCGCCGCTATCGCGGCGGACGTTCGCCGCCGAAGGGAGGCATCCGCATCGTGGCGCCGCTGCTTCGCCTCTTGCTTTGCCTGGGTTCCGTGCTGCCGCCTGCGGCCGCCGCGGCCGAACCGGTGGATGTCGAGCTTGTGCTCGCCGTGGACATTTCCCGCTCCATGGATGCCGAGGAGTTCGCGCTTCAGCGCGCGGGCTATGTCTCCGCGCTCCGCCATCCCGATTTCGTCAAGGCCGTG
>JAEYXI010000225.1 GCA_023428515.1 Pseudomonadota bacterium
GCGGCGCGCCGCGTCGGACATCGATTTCGCCGTGTCGAGTGCGGCGATCAGCGCGTCCTTTTCCGAACGGAAGGAGAGCAGCATCAGGGAAGCGCGGTTCATCTGGCCGGCCACATAGGCGAAGAGAGGCAGAGACAGGACGAGCAGCGCCGTCACCATGATCTCCATCGCGGTCCAGCGATGTGCCGCCAGGAAGACATAAGCTGCAACCGGCAGCACAAAGGTCGCGGAAAGTGCGCCGCGTAGCGACGAGGCGATCAACGCCGTTGCGGCGATGGCGAGCAGCAGCACGATCCCCTTGACGGAGGCGAAGTCGTCGATCCGGCAGGCGCCGCACCCCATCAAGGCGAAATAAACCCAGCCGAGCCCACTGACGAAATGCGCGACGAGGAAATTGAGCCGCGTCGCCTCCACGCCGAGGCGTGATGTCTCGGTGCGATCGGTGCTGCGAGCGACGACCGCAAGCGCGGAATAGCTGGCAAGCGTAACGACCGTCCACGCGACGACCTCGTTTCCGATGTCGAGCAGAAAGCCGGCAACAGCGATCACCAGCACCATGACGGGAACCGCCAGGGCCACGCGCGCGGTCGCGCGCGCATGAAGCTTCAGCAGTTCCCGATCGAAGGTAAGGTTGCCGGGCCGGTGCGTGAGCTGATCGCGTGTCCGGCGCACCGCGCGCGCCACGTCGCTGTTGCGGTGCGGTTTCCTGCGGTCCACAATAATCTTGTCGGCCGTGTTGGAAGATAGCAACGGCATGGAAACTTCAACTTACGCACACACCACGGACATGTTTGCGCAAGGCTACGGCGGAATCATTAAGACATTGTTTGCCATATGATGAGAATGCGTGCTGTCAGGCGCAGTCGGAGCCGTCGTCGGGCCGCGCCGCGCAGCCGCTGGCGGAAGGCGTGGGACTGGCTGCTCACCTTCGCGATCCTCGGCCTCCTCATTCTTCTTGCCGCGCGGCTCGACCGCACCGAGACGCGCAATCTCCAGGGACGCGTCGTCATCAACGATGGCGACTCCATCACGCTCGGGACCGAACGCATCAGGCTGCGCGGCATCGATGCGCCGGAGTACGACCAGATTTGCAGGAAGGACGGCGCCGATTATCCCTGCGGTCGCCAAGCCCGCCAGTCGCTTTCGGCGCTGATCGGCGGCCAGCCGGTCTCTTGCTCCGGCTGGGAGCGCGACAAGTACGACCGGTTGCTTGCCACTTGCACCGCAGGCAGCCGCGAACTCAACCGCGGCCAGGTGGAGGCGGGTTGGGCAATTGCCTACGGAGATTATCATGCCGAGGAGGATGCCGCGCGCCGGAAGGGCGCTGGGCTCTGGGCAGGCTCTTTCGAGCGGCCGCGCGAATGGCGCGAGATGCATGGCGGCATGGCCGAGGGCGAGCATGGGACGCCTGCCAGCATCCTGAACTGGCTGCGCCAGACGCTTCGATTTTTCTGAAGCGGACGCTATATATCGACACATGAAACTTTATGACGGGGGCAGGGCGCCCAATCCACGCCGCGTGCGCATCTTCCTTGCCGAGAAAGGCATCTCTGTTCCGCTTGTCCCGGTGGATATGGCGGCGATGGAGCATCGCGGCGGCGAGGTTGCCGCGCGCAATCCGTTGCAGCGTCTGCCGGTGCTTGAACTCGATGACGGTACCGTGCTCACCGAGTCCGTCGCGATCTGTCGCTATTTCGAGGAACTGCAGCCGGAGCCGGCGCTGTTCGGCCGCGGCGCTCTAGGCAAGGCGCAGGTCGAGATGTGGCAGCGCCGCATGGAGTTCAATCTCTACCAGCCGATCAGCCACGCCTTCCGGCACATCCATCCCGCGATGAAGGAATGGGAAGTGCCGCAACTGCCGGAATGGGGTGAGATCAACAAGCCGAAGGCACTCGACTTCCTCGTTCTGCTCGACGCCGAACTGGCGTTGCGCGAATTCGCCGCCGGTGACGCATTCTCCATCGCCGACATCACCGGCCTGGTCGCGATCGATTTCATGAAACCCGCGCGCATCAGTGTGCCGCCGGAACTCACCAACGTCATCCGCTGGCACAGCGCGCTTGCCGCCCGGCCGAGCGCATCCGCCTGACCATGGCCGAAAGCCTGGACGACCTTACGCGGCGCGTCCGCGCCTGCCGCATTTGCGTGGAGCATCCACTCGGCCGTCCGCTGCCGCACGAACCGCGCCCGGTGCTGCTGCCGTCGTCACAGGCCCGCATCCTGATCGCCAGCCAGGCGCCGGGCACAAAGGTGCATCTGTCGGGCATGCCGTTCACCGACGCTTCCGGCGACCGGCTGCGCAGCTGGCTCGGCGTCACGCGCGACGAATTCTACGACCTCAAGAATTTCGCCATCGTGCCGATGGGTTTCTGCTTCCCCGGCCAGGACGCCAGGGGGGCCGACCTGCCGCCCCGCCGCGAATGCGCGCCGGCCTGGCGTGCGCCGCTCATGGCGGCGATGCCGCAGATCGAACTGGTCCTAACCATCGGCATCTATGCCCAGGCTTGGCACATGGGCGAGACGCGACGCGGCTCGCTCACGCAAACCGTCATGGATTGGCGCGAGATTTTCGCCGCGCCGTCGCGGCCGGTCGTGCTGCCCATGCCGCATCCGTCCTGGCGCAACACGGGCTGGCTCAAGAAGAATCCCTGGTTTGAAATGGATTTGCTGCCTTTCCTGAAGACGGAAATTCGCCGCCGAATTGGCGAGATGGCGAGCAAATAATACTCGTCTATCGCGCAGGACGAAGAATTTTTTTCTTGTTGGATGGGCTGGATATTGGGAAAATAGACGAACTTTCCCGTTGGAGCCGCCCATGGACCGCCTCGACCGCAAGATCCTGCGCCTGTTGCAGGAAGACGCCACGCTCGCCGTCGCCGACGTTGCGAAGAAAGTGGGGCTGTCGACCACCCCCTGCTGGAGGCGCATCCAGAAGCTCGAGGAGGAAGGCGTCATCAGGCGCCGCGTCGCTATCCTCGATCCGGTGAAGATCAACGCGCGGGTCACCGTCTTCGTCTCGATCCGCACCAATTCGCATAGCCACGAATGGCTGCGGCGTTTCTCCGAAGTCATCCAGGATTTTCCTGAGGTCGTCGAATTCTACCGCATGAGCGGTGACGTCGATTACCTGCTGCGCGTCGTCGTGCCCGACATCGGCGCCTACGACGCCTTCTACAAGCGCCTCATCTCCAAGATCGAGATCCGCGACGTGTCGTCTTCTTTTGCCATGGAGCAGATCAAGTACACGACCGAAATGCCGCTCGACTACATGATGGTCGAAAAGGACGGCAACGTGCACGCCGGCGCGGGGATCTAAGCTCAGGGTTTCTTCGCTGCCTGCTTTTCGAGCCTCGCCCGCGTCTTTTCGCCGGTCAGGTCGCGGATAGCGTCCTTGCCGATCCAGCGCGCGGTGCGGTCTTCCGACGCCGCAAGCGTTTCGGCCAACGCTAAAGCCGCATCGTTGAGTTTCGCGTTGCGCTTGCCGATCGAGCGCAACGACCAGTTCACGCCCTTCTTCACGAAGTTGCGCTCGTCTTTCGCATGTTCCTCGATCAGCGGCAGGAAGGCGAGAAAGGTCTCGTCCGCCTCCTTCCTCCGGTGCACCACCGACCATGCCATCATCGCGAAAGCCGTGCGCCGCACGAATTCGCGCTTATCCGCCGCGAATTCCTCGATCAGCTCGCGCCAATGGTCGGTATCGACGAACAGATCCGACACGCCGTCGACGATGTCCCAGGAGTCGAACTCCGCCGCCCAACGCCTTGCATCGTCAACGGAAAATCGCTTCGGGTCGGCGGTCAGCGCGGCGATGAACCGCGCCTCCGTGATGCCCGACGCCCAGAGTTCGAAGGCGCGGTCGTGGTTGCGCTTGATCCTGTTCGCGATCCGTCGCTGGACGCTGTGCGAAATGCCGAGCGCGCGCTCGATCCTGATTCCGTAGCGCTTCATCCCCTGCCGGTTCGCCTCCGAGCCGAGGCCACGCAGATGTGCGATGACCTCGGCGGCGGTGGAGGCGGGCGACAGGTCGTCCAATCCTACCGCTCCAGGCGCGCCAGCAGCGAGGACGTGTCCCAGCGACGCCCGCCCATGGCCTGCAC
>JAEYXI010000364.1 GCA_023428515.1 Pseudomonadota bacterium
AGCAAACACTCGCTGTTGCGCGATATGCGAAGCGGCGCGGCGCGCAGATCGTCGCCATCGTGGACCGGCGACAATCGCCGATCGAGCAATATGCGCAAGCGGTCATCGTGACCGCGCAGGCGGAGAACCGGTTTCAGAGCATGGCACCGGTGATTGCATCCGTGGAAATTCTTGCCGCCCTGATCGAGCAGTCTGTCTCGCCGGAGCCGGAATAGCGGGGCATGACGCCCGGCGAGATTGGATGCTGCCTTATAGCCGGGCAGCAATCATCTCCACGGCGACGATGGCTGGCACCATGCTTGGAAATGTCGACGGAATGGGAACTTCGACCAATACGGTTTCGTCGGCGATCCGCGCCAAGGCGGATTGCTCATAGTCGGTCACGGCGATCACCTTGGCCCCGCGGCGGGATGCCAGGGTTGCCAACCGCACGGTCCGGAAGTCTGCCGAATTCAACCCTACCGCGAGCAGCGCCAGGCTTGGGCCGGTTTCTCGCAACTGGGCCAAGGCCAGTTCGTCCCCTGCATCGATTGATTGGGCATTCAGTTCCCGCGCCGTTAAGGTCTGGGCCAAATGATCGGCTACGACCTTCTCCAAGCTGGAACCGACGCACCAGATCTCGCTTGCATTCTGCAACAGAGTGGCCGCTGCCGATTGCTGCTCCGCACTTCTTTGATCACCCAGTTGGGACAGGCTCGCCGCCACGTGGTTGGCCATCAATCTCGCATGATGTGCCGGCAACTGGATTGGTGAAGCGGCCGTTCCATTTTCCGGGAGATCGCGCAGATTGTCGGCGTGGACCACCCGCAAAGCTTCGTAGCCCTCGAGCCCGAGCCAATCCGCCAGCCGCATCATGGTCGAGTGGGAGACGCCCGCGGCGCGCGCCTGATTGCGCATGGACAGCAATGCCACGTCTCGAGGGTGCTCCAGCACGTAAGATGCCGCGATTTTCAATTGAGGAGGCAATTTATCGAATTGCATAAGCAGAAGATCAGAAACGGCAGTTACATCCATGACTTGGGCATCTTTCTGCCCCCCGAGCGTGACCGTATGAATTGGCGCGCAGGACTTCAACCACAGATCGCAAGGCAACTGTGCGCGGGCGGATGCAGCCAGCCTTTTCTGTCAAACCATTTAAGTCGGCTAAAAAATAAACTTCTGAAATTAATGAGTATACAGAAAAGAATCCAATTTAATCCTTATTAGCCGGCTCTAGATTGCGGCGGTTCACATTTTGTAACAGTAAGAATGTGTGCGAGCAGAGCGGCTCGCCCGCTCCCAAACGCTTGTACCGGCCTTCTATCGAGGCAGGTAAATGCGGTCCCCGGCGAACAGCAAACTCGGATCGGCGATGTGCTCCAGGTTGAGCGCCACCGTCGCCGAGATGCTCTTTTGGTGGTGGATCGCGAGGCCGATCATATTGTCCTTGTTCTGGACGATGATGGGCTGATAGCCCTGTTCCTCGAGTTCAGGGTTGAAGCGGCCTGACGTGTCCTGCGCACCCTCGGGATGGGCGACGAGATAGTCGGCGCGCACCCACCCCTGCAGTTCACTGCCCTGATTATCGAAAGCACGCACCGGAGCCCACAGAGCGCCGCCGGCATCCGCTTCCCGAGGACCGGTTTCATGCACCAGAGCATCCGGCCGCACGACACCAAGTCGATTGGCGCGCGCGTCCGGCGATTCGCGGAGGCTGAGGCCGATCTCCGAGGTCACGGCAAATTGCGGCTCGGTTCTGGGCTCCACGGTCGGCTTGAGAGATGGTGTTTCGGCACGGGGATCCGACGGGTTCAGCGCTATCGTCGGAAAAGTGACAGGCGGGTCGTCAGGCTGCAGGACCGGAGCGGACGCTTGCATTACCTCCTGCTCGCTAGCCTCGGAAACAAATCTGACCAGCCCGGCGACACCCATCGCGGTCCAACCGGCCCCGTCGGCCCTTGTGATGCGCCCGCCGCTACTCGGCTCGGAAGTCTGTCTCGGGACCGGCTCGCCGGTCTCATCCACCGTCGATGCGCGCATCTGCGAGGGGTCAGAGCTATTGGCCTTTGGCTGAACCAGAGAACCCAGCCGGATGGGCTGATGGTCGCCCAGCGGGAAGAGGTTGATGTTGCCTTTGCGCTCCGCATAGCTTGCGAGGAACGCCTGCACGCCCTCCGCATCGGCGCTCCGCAGGAACGTGCCATCGACGATCTTGGACCCGGCGCCGTTTCGGAAGCTCTCTATCATCTCCCGCTGATCGGGCCGCGCGTGCTCCCCCAGATCGTCAAGGAAACGCGTCAGCGAGTCCTTGGCCCCTTTCGGGATCATGAATGCCGCGCCATTTTCGGCGGCGCGCCCAAGCCATCGCGGCGCATACAGACCGTAGGTCTCGCCGTCGGCTCCACTGAATTCCAAGGTCGTGTATCGGTCCTTGGCGATCGAACGAGGCTCGCTTCGCGCGTTGGCTTTGTACTGCGCCCTCCCTTCTATGCTGACCCCAAAAAGGCCCAGCGGGAGCGTTCCAGTCGAGAATGAAACCGTATGGCGTGTTGCCGGCGTTCCATACTGGCCGTAGAGATTTTCATAAATATTGCCGTCCGTCTGCATCGAGCGCGATTGTGGCGGACGTCCGGAGTGAAGGCTGTCGGGAAGGTGCGAGTTGCGCCACTCGTTCGCCTTGCCCTTGATGTTGTAGCTCTTCGACGTGACGAACTTGTCCGGATTAAAGGCGAGGAAACCTGGGGCCCTGTTGTTGTCGTTGTAGATGACATCCACGAGCATGGCATCGGGACTGAAGACGCGCCTGACTTCGCCGGTCGGCAACGTGACATAATCGTAGGGCACCTTGCCCGGCACGGCCGAGAGACGCATGCCGCTGTCGATCAGATTCTCTGCGTAGGATACTGCGGTCGACGGATCGATCTGGCCGGATTCGACGAGCGCGCGGATGGTTGCGGCGCCCTCGCCACGGTTGAGCGCCTCGACAAGCTGCGCGGCAGCCTGCGGGTCCTTCACTGCGAACTGGACCTTCAGATTGGTGGAACCGAGCGCTGCCTGAATCTGGTCGTAGGCCTCGCGGGAAACGAAATCACCTGATTTCAGCGTGTCCTTCACCGGTGACTCCGGCCGCTTTTCATAACCGATCCGCGGAAGCGCATCGATGGCATCGACATGGCTTGCCAATATGGGCAGGCGAAGACCCGCCTTGAACTCGGTCATGACCCGGTCGAACGGAAGCGCGCCCTCGAGCTTGACATGGCCAGCCGCGTTGTCAGCCGGGACGCCGAAGAAATCATACTCGCCTTCGTTGAGCGTGGCCTCCTCGCCCCTCAGCGACGGCGAATATTCCATCTCGATCACGGTGGCGGCGTCGGTCTCGCCGGGCGTTTTCCCGACAATGCTGGCGGCCCTTGGCTGGATATCATAGCCCGAGCTGTCCGTGAAAATCCCGTCCTTCACGACCTTGAACAAATCCTTGGCGCGCACCGGGAATGCCGTCTGGTTGGAAACCGGCCAGACGCCTGCCTGCAGACCGGTGATGTTGCGATACTCTCTCGCCCGCATGGAAACGACGCCCTGCGTGCCGAGGGCATCCTTCAGCGGCGTGAGACTCCTTTGGCTGATGCTGTCGAGCACCGACCATCCGATGGCGCCGAAGTCCGTCTTCGTGCCGACACCGAAGCTGGCCGAACCTATCGTGGGTGAACCGGTGCCCAGATACTCGCCGGTATTCATGCGAATGCGAATCTGCACAGCCACCCGGAAGTCGGGCAGTATCTCCCGCAACGATTTGCGCGGCAGCTGCGGGCCGTACGGCCCGTAGCGTTCGGCCATCTCCAATGAGGAGTAATATTCCGCCTCCCGCTCGTACCGAGCCTGTATCTGCTCGGGTGAAAGCGGTTTGCCGTCAGGCGTCGTGTCGAGATAGGCAGACCGCGGTTCGTAGCCCTTCTGGCTCAACGACACGCTGCCGTCCGAGCCGGTTTCGAGGTAGGTCGCAGGAAATGGCGTGCGATCCTTGCCACTCGTATATTGGAGGTTAGTCGTGTCCAGGCCGCCGCCATCAGGCAAGTCGGACAGCGGCCCCCACGTTCCGTCGGAGAGCAGTTTGATGCTGCCGCTGGCAACCGAATCCTGACCGACCGGCAACTTCGAGCCATCGGGCGCGACGACCGGGTCGCTCGCAATGGGCGTGATCTTGCCATCGCCGTCCACGGCAAACACTGCGCGGCTCACATTCCCGTCGCCGTCGGCAATGAAAAGCCGTGGCGCGGATTCGCCATTGACGGTGGCCTGCGTGACGCGGGGCTCGCGCGGCGGAGTACGGGATACCGTGTCGGCCGCCCGGGTGCTCGCCTCGGGCGGCGACCAGTGGCGATATATGTTGCCGACGATGCGCGCATCGTTCAGGGCCTGTACCAGTTCTATCGAAGGCGGCGCGTCGAGGAAGACCCAGCGTGGCTCATAACCCGGAATCCTGTTGCGCAGGGCGACATCCTTGTTGATCTGCTCCTGGATGTTGCGGGTGAGGGGCACTTCTTTCATCTGCGGCGTACCGCTGACGGTCGTCCAGAGATTGTACGTCTTGACCTCTATGGCCTCCATCCCCCGGACGGTGTGAACCGGCGCGTCGACATGGCGACCGCCCGGACGCGTAACGGGAAATGGCCCGTTCGGGTCGAGCGGCACGGGGAAATGCTGCTGGCCGGCGGAGCCGTTGAGTTCCTGTATGTAGGTTTCGCCGGCTTGCCATTTGTCCGGCTGCCGCATGCCCCGGACCTGTTCGAGTGTATGGGTCGTCGGCGGGGCCGGACCGATTTCCTTGGGTTGATGCCCGGCCGGAAGCATCCCCTGCGTGTCCGCAAGACCCAGCGGGATGGAACCGTCACCTCTTATCGGCAGAATGAGCGGCGCGCCCGTTGCTGGATCGCGCAACAGCACATGCGTCTTGCCGGCCACGTCCTGGGCTCGCGGCAGTTCCCCGTGGCGGGGCACGAAGACGGCGTCCGTGCTGGCCGGCTGGTCGCCGAGGACCACCGCATCCACCATCTGCCCGTCTTCGGCGCGAACCCTGATGATGTCGGGATTGCCGCGCCCGGCGATCGGCGTGAGGTCCGGCGTCGACCTCGCCGTACCCAGCACGACAACCTGCTCAGGTCCGCCATTTTCGCCAGGAATGATCACCGCATCCGGTTCGAGCGCAGGCGTTTGCCGACCGGGCGTGTCGCCCAGATTGCCGGTTCCGCGTCCGGGCCGGTAGGTCGCGATTGTCCTCACGCCTGCGCCGGTACCCATCACGCCGGTGCCCAGGCCGAGCACGCTGTTAGCCAATTCAAGCCCGGACATATCGCCGCCATGCATCGCAAGGTCGACGCCTGACTGGACGACAAGCGGCGCGCCGACCGCCATGGCTGTCGCGTCCAGCCCATGCGCAGCCATGTTCACCCCGCCCGCGGTGCGGGTATAGTTGGCGACTTGCGTCGCATATGGCGAGGCAGTGTAGGTAAATTCCCTGCCGGCGAGGTTTAGGGTGCCGGACCTCATCGGCAGAGCGCCGATGCTCCCCGGCAATGCCCGGCTGGCCGGAATGCCGGCGCGCACCATGCCGAAGCTGCGCAGGGCGCTGCCGCCGACGGGCAGGGCCGTCGCCGCGATCATGCCCATATTCATCAGCGATTCTTTGTCGCCCCATTCGCCGCCATGGTTCAGATAGTCGGCCTGCTTGATGGCCGTCCGGCCGGCGAGATAAACGCCGCTGCCGATGGCGATCGGCGCCGCAATCGGCGCGAGTGGCGTGAACGACAACACGGTCGCGACGCCACCGACAATACCGACGACCGGGTCGACCACCTTGTCCCAGGTCGAGACATTGCGGGCGTCGACGACATCGAGCGCCACCCTGCCGTCGGTGCCGGCAGTCATCTCGAGGTTCTTCGGCACGATCAGCTTGCCGTCTTCGGAAAACTGCCGGTTGTTGTCCTGGAAATCCTCGAGGCTGTCGAACTTCTGGCCCGCGGCGTCGATGTACCTGACGCCTTCGTCGGTATTCACGGCGTAGAGCGCCGTCTGGTGCGGAGCGCTGCCCTCCTCGGAATAGAATATCGGCACGACACGGACG
>JAEYXI010000422.1 GCA_023428515.1 Pseudomonadota bacterium
ACCCTGCCCGATGAGGTCCAGCTCGAGATCTTGAGGACAATTCCCGGCCTTGAGCGAGCTGTCATGCTCCAGCCCGGCTACGCGATCGAGTATGATCACGTCGATCCGCGGGAACTTGAGGCCACGCTTGAAACAAAGCGGGTTCAGGGACTCTTCCTGGCTGGCCAAATCAACGGCACAACCGGTTATGAAGAGGCCGCCGCGCAAGGAATTGTTGCTGGATTGAACGCGGCCAGGCAAGCCGCGAACCGGGACAAGGTCGTGCTCAGCCGGACCGAAGCCTATATCGGCGTCATGATTGACGATTTGACGATGCGCGGGATCACCGAGCCTTATCGCATGTTCACGTCGCGGGCTGAATTTCGTCTCTCGCTGCGGGCCGACAATGCCGACGAGCGTTTGACGCCGTTGGCAATGACGCTGGGAATAGTTGGTTCGGAGCGGCAGGGTCGATATGAGGCACGGCGCGATGCGCTCGATACGGCCCGGTCCCTGGCGAAGGACCTGACGATCACGCCGAGCCAGGCCAGGAAGTCAGGCGTCGATCTCAATCAGGACGGAATCCGCCGCTCCGCCTACGATCTGCTGGTCATGAAGGACACCACACTGTCGTCCTTGTCCAGGCTTTGGCCTGAACTGGCGGCGATCGACCCGAAAACGGCCGAACGTCTTGAAACAGAAGCGAAATATGCGGTTTATATAGACCGCCAGTCGGCTGATGCCGCCCAGATGCGGCAGGAGGAGAAGCGGGCCATTCCAGGGGGTCTGGACTTTTCCGCCGTGCCCGGATTGTCAAATGAAATCAAGCAGAAGCTGGTGCTTCGTAATCCGCGGTCGCTGGCAGAGGCCCAAAAGATCGATGGGATGACCCCTGCCGCATTGGCGATCATTGTCTCCCACATTCGTCAAGCCGAGCGTCTGCAAGAAGGTGCTGCTTGACGAATACCGATAAGTATCAAAGCCTTATCGATGTGGCAGGGGCCGTTTCACGTGAAACATTTGAAGGGCTCGAAGCCTTCGAAGCAATGTTTCGGACCTGGGCAACCCGGATAAATCTGGCTGCGCCCTCCACCTTGGACGACATCTGGACAAGGCATATCCTCGATAGTGCCCAGTTGGCATCCTTAGCACCCGAAGCGATTCGCTGGTTGGACCTCGGTTCGGGCGGAGGATTTCCAGGCCTGGTGTTGGCCTTCCTGCTGAAGGAGCGGCCCGCCGGCCAGATCGATCTTATCGAAAGCAATCGCAAGAAGGCCGGCTTCCTCCAGGCCGCCATAGGGCAGTTCTCGTTGCCTGCGCGCGTCCATGCGCGCCGAATCGACGAGGAAATCAAGGGTTTAGCGAAGCCGGAAATCGTCACTGCACGCGCTCTGGCGCCATTGCCGGAGCTGCTGGACCTCAGCTTTCCCTGGCTGTCGACGAGCGCAACAGGTTTGCTGCATAAAGGCCGGGATTACGGCCGAGAGATTCAAGAAAGCTCTCTCTTGTGGCAATATGATCTGGTAGAACATCGAAGCAAGGTCGATGCCGACAGCGTTATCCTTGAGATCGCAAATCTCACGCGACGTCCGTCGGCCGGCTCTGAACGCTAAAACATATTGCATACAAAGGGTTACAATGAAACCCGGACCACGCATCATAACATTGGCCAACCAGAAGGGCGGCGTCGGCAAGACGACCACCGCTATCAACCTCGCCACGGCGTTAGCCGCCATAGGCGAGCGTGTTCTGATCGTCGACCTCGATCCGCAGGGGAACGCAAGCACTGGGCTTGGTATCGATCGCCGCGAGCGTTCAGTGTCGTCCTATGACGTGCTGACAGGCGCGCTCACCTTGGAAGAAGCCGCCATGCAGACGGCCGTTCCCGGCCTGTGGATCGTTCCCTCCACGCTCGACCTTCTCGGCATCGAGATGGAGATAGCGGGATCGCCCGACCGTGTCGTTCGCCTGCGCAATGCCGTGCATGATTCTTCCCTGCGGAATGCGCCTTTCACCTACGTCCTGGTCGATTGCCCGCCTTCCCTCAACCTTCTCACATTGAACTCGATGGCGGCGGCGGACTCTGTCCTCGTGCCGCTGCAGTGCGAGTTCTTTACGCTGGAAGGCCTAAGCCAACTCCTTGAAACTGTTGAGCAAATTCGCAATTCGATCAACCCGGACCTGACGATTCAGGGCATCGTGCTGACGATGTTCGACGGCAGAAACAGCTTTGCCCGCCAAGTCGTGGAGGACGTCAGGGCGCATATGGGCGACCAGGTCTACGAGACGGTTATCCCGCGCAATGTCAGGGTGTCCGAGGCGCCCTCCTACGGCAAGCCGGCCATCCTTTACGACCTCAAATGCTCCGGCAGCCAGGCATATTTGCAGCTCGCCTCCGAAGTCATCCGCCGGGAACGCCGGCTCCGCGCAGCATAAGCCTCGATTCGGACTCGAAACCAACTGGATTCATAATGAACGAAGACCACTCCAAGAAAAGGCTGGGCCGTGGATTGGCCGCGCTGATCGGCGACATGGACCGACCGGCGCCGCGAAGCGAGAGGCAGCCTGCTCCAGCGACCACGGCGGATAGCCGCGTGCCGATCGAATTTGTGTCGCCCAACCCGAAGAACCCGCGCCGGAAATTCTCCGAGGACGAGCTTGCCGATCTATCGCACTCGATCCGGGAGCACGGAATCGTCCAGCCGGTCCTTGTGCGGCACAGGCCGGACGGCAAATACGAGATCATCGCCGGCGAACGCCGTTGGCGTGCGGCGCAACGCGCGGGGCTCGCCGAGATACCGGTGATCGTTCGCGACGTGGACGACCGCACGGCGCTTGAGCTCGCCATCATCGAAAACGTGCAGCGCGCCGATCTCAACCCGGTCGAGGAGGCGCTCGGTTACCAACAGCTCATCGATGAGCATAGCTACACGCAGGCTGATCTCGGCAATGTCATCGGAAAGAGCCGCAGCCATGTCGCCAACACGCTGCGCCTGCTGAAGCTGCCCGAGGCTCTTCGCGATCTCCTGGTGGACGGCACGCTGTCGGCCGGTCATGCCCGCACATTGGTGACGGCAACAGATCCGGCGGGCCTTGCCAAGCGCATCGTCGAGGGTGGGCTGTCGGTGCGCCAGGCCGAAGCGTTGGCCCAGCAGCCTGAGCCCGGCGTCTCGAAACCTCGCAAGACGCCCCAGGCAGCGGACAAGGACGCCGATACGCTCGCTCTCGAGAAGCTGCTGTCGAATGTCACCGGCCTCAACGTGGCGATCTCGCACAAGGAGAAGGGCGGCGAGGTGAAGATCGCTTACAGAACGCTCGAACAACTCGACGATCTTTGCCGTCGGCTTCAGCAGTAAAAGCTATTTGTTAGCCGGCTATTCAACGCCGACGGCTAGCGAGTCGCTGGCCTTCGACCGCAATGCCGAGCAACGCCTGTCGTGCAATCTCGACGGCCAGTTCCGGCCGTTGCCGGGTGGCGAGCACGGCGGCCTGTAGCCGGGCCAGCCCCCTTTGCAGCGACTCCGCCGGCCATCGCTCCAGCAGCCGTTCCACAAGCTTGCGCCGTGCGAAGAAGACAGGCGGACGGGCGGCTGCCACTGCAGCCGCTGCATTCCGTCCTGACATGCCGGCCCGCAGCAGCTGCAGGGACTGCATCTGGCGGATCGCCGCTGCGAGCACGAGGAAGGATTGGCTGCCGCCGAGCGACTGGCGGGTGAAAGCCTGGTCGAAATCATCGACCTTGCCGTCGAGCATGGCGTCGACTGCGTCGTCGATCGAAATGCCCGAGACATCCCCGGTCAGCGCCAGCACGTCTTCCAGCTCGATTTCGCGCTTGCCGTGCGCATAGAGCGCCAGCTTGGCGATCTCGCCGCGTGTCGCCAGCCGGTCGCCGCCGAGATTGCGCCTGAGCGTGCTGCGAGCCTCCATCGTGATGCCGATGCCGGTTTTGCTCAGCTCGTCGTCGATGACAGCGTCGACGTCGCGATCCTCATCGCCATAGCAAGGCAGCGCCATGCCGATCGCGCTTCCTTCCACGGCTGAACGGAGCGCCGCCCCCTTCTTCAGGTCGCCCGCTTCGATGAGGATTACGGCATCGCGCGGCGGCTCGGCCGACAGGGCCTTCACGTCGTCGGCGAGCGATTTCTGGGCTCCCGCATTGCGCACCCAAAGCAGCCGGCGCGTGGAGAACATCGGCACGGTGCGGGCTTCGTCCAGCAGCCGCCCCTGGTCGCGCTCGGCTTCGCCGGCGTCGAGCTTCACGACCGAGAAAGGATCGTCGAGCGGCAGCCCGGTCTTTTCGGCGAAAGCCTTGGCGCGCTCCGACACGAGGCCGCGATCGGGTCCGTAGATCAGGACGATCGCGACGTTTTCGGGCGGACGCCGCAGCCAGGCTTCGACCTCGTGTGCTTTCTTCTGCGCCATGGCGGCTGCATAGCACGCACACGGCGAGTCGCGAACGCTTTCGACAGGCAATCCAAGGCTTGCTCCAGATGATGCTTTGGCAGAGGCCAGATCGCGTCGATCTGCCGGAGAAGCGGGCGAGGCCTCTTGACCGCATGGCCGATGACGCGGTCAATCCCGACATTGCCGGAGAGGCCGGCACACGGATCATGCGGAACGCCCGATGCACAGGCAGCATCCAGCAACGGAATTTCCCGATTTCGGCCTGACGCCGGAGGAGCGTCGCTTCGCCGTTCGCGGGCATTACTACGAATCCCCGGGGATGGACGGCGAGCGTGGCGAAATCTGGTGCTACACCGACCGCTTCTCCTACCAGCCGGGCGAGGTGGCCCGTCTCCATGTCAGCGCGACGGCCAAGAGCTTCTCGATCCGCATCGATCGTGACGGCGCGCCCGAGACCAGGGTTTTCGAGAAAAGCGGCATCGCCTGCCGTTGGCAGGAGACGCCCGACCAATGCTCCGTAGAAGGCTGCGGCTGGGAAGCATCCTGCGAGATCGCGATCGGCGAAGACTGGCCGTCCGGCGCCTATCGTGTGACGCTTGTCGCCGAGGGCCGTGACGGCTCTGAGCTCGTCTGCCATCACCTCTTCATCGTGCGTCCAAAGGCGGGGAAGAAACCGGGCCGCATCCTGCAGGTGGCGGCGACAGGCACATGGCTCGCCTACAACACGTGGGGTGGGTCCAACGCCTATGAGGGCATCACCGGGCATGGCCGCAACCAGTATGCGCGGATGGTTTCGACCGAACGCCCCTGGTGCCGCGGTTTCGTGGTGTTGCCGGCGAACGCGCCGCGGGTGCCGCTGGAAGTGTCCATGCCGCCGAAAACGGTGCCGCGCTATCCGCACATGGAATGGGCGCTGGCGACGGGCCATTCGAAGAAATATGCGTCGGCGGGCTGGGCTAGCTACGACAGCCATTTCTTCCGCTGGGCCGAGCGATCAGGCTATGCAGTCGATCTCGCCAGCCAGCATGAGCTGCATTTCTCGCCTGAGATCCTTGCCGGTTATGAGTGCGTGGTCTTCGTCGGTCACGATGAATACTGGACCTGG
>JAEYXI010000462.1 GCA_023428515.1 Pseudomonadota bacterium
GGTCCGTAGCGATCGCGGAGCCCAGCATGACGGTCCAGAACAGGATGAACTGCACGAGTTCTTCCGACCACGTCAGCGACGAGTTGAGTCCGTAACGGTAGAAAACCTGCAGGCAGATGAGAATGGAATATGAGGCGACACCGAGGACGGTTACCGCTTCCACGAGACGCCGGACGATGACGACGGGCATGGAATCGGCGATCGTCGCAGGCGGCTCTTGCCGAACGGGCGACGGGCTTTGCGGCGAGGCGGCCATGACAGCTCCTAGATTCGTTCGAAACCTATGCCGAGAAAGGCAGCGAGTTCGCAGATCGGCTCGGCGAGATGGCCCGGGGAAAGCGAACCGTGATGCGTCGCACCTGCCTGGATCCAGGCGGACATGGCCTTGCGCATCGGACGTTTTTCGGCGCGGAACCATGCCGACGTGACGCTGAGCGCGACCTTGGGCGGGTCGAGCACTTCCCCCTCCATGGCGATCAGGGAAAAGCCTCCCGGTGCGCCTGCGCGGGGTGAGAAGCCGATCATCGTCGCTGGCCCGGCCTTCAGGATCTGCTTGACGGAGCAGCCGGGCGCGAAGCGACCGGAATCCGATCCGGATGAGAATATGCGGCAGGGTTTCTGCCGCGGACACCAGTCGAAATCCCCTTCGCCGGTATTGGCGCAAAGGAAGGCTTCCCTGTCTTCATCGATGGCGTCGAGCTCGCAGTAAAGGGCTGCCCCGCCAAGCCTTTTTCCGATCAACATCGCTACGGCGGTGATGACGTCGCTCGTGCATGTGAAGGGAACGCCGGAGCTCGTGGCGCGGCTGGTTGCAAGGCAGCCGAGCGAGGCGATGGCGCTGTTGCCGACCCCGAACGCGCCCCGACAGTTCAAGGCGCCTGCGTTCAGGCCGTGCCGGTCGATGGTTTTTTCGAGGGCGACGCTCATGCGGGCAGCGGCGGTGACCTCGCCCGGCTGACCCCTGTCATCGACGTCCGCGACGGTTTTTAGCGATGCCGTCAATGCGGCACTCTGGTCGTCGGTCACAGAGCGGCAGGCTTCTTCCCATTCTGCGAGGGGAATGTCGACGACCTCCATGCCGATTGCCTGTTTCAACGCCGTCGGGTCGACCTTGACGTTGTCGTAGCCGTCAAGCGGCTCGCCGAGCCGGCCCAGGCGCGCGCGGCGGATGCTGCCGGCAAGTGCCGCCACACGCAGCGCCTGCTGCACTTCCTCCTGGATATCTTCGCGGTCGCGCGGACCGACGATCGCGCGAAAAGGTCTTCCTTCCCGAGACAGGATGTTGCCGATCATCAGGGCACCGACATTGGCGCTGTGGCGGCACAGCGCCACCATGTCGTAGTCTGCCCCGATCGTCTCTACCTCATGCGCTGCGAACAGGACGACCGGAACATCGGGATTGGGCGCCAGCACGTGCCAGAAATAACCAGCCGGCGTCGCCATGGTGGGAACCACCAGCACCGCATCGGCCTGCATGTCGGAAAGCCTGCGACCGGCCGCTTCGCCGGTCTCGTGGTCGCGCACGAGGCCGAGATAGGTGATATCGCCTGCCGGCTCGACCGCCTTGGCCACAAGGCTTCCAAAACTCTCGCGGTCGTGCGCGTAGCCGGCCGGCATGATCTCGTCGAAGAAAGGCATGTAGCCGGCGACGACCGCGATGCGAGGGCGGCTCATCCTTCAAGCCTTCGCGAGTGGTGGCCAGCGCTGCCCAACACGGCGCCTGCCGTCGGCTTGCGGTAGCCGAGCCGGGCATAGACCGCCTCCGGAACAGCGTCAGGATGCCGGTAGACTGTCCAGCGGCAGACAGCATGACCGTCATTGGGATAGAGGGGCGGATCGACCACGCGCACCGGGTAGCCGAACGCTTCGATTGGCATCTTCTCGGTCAGGATGCAGCAATGGGCGCAGTAGGTGCACACGCCTGCCGTGTTCCAGGCGAAGGGATGTTTCTCCTCCAGGACCTTGAACCGGTAGGGCGCCTCCATCCGGGCGGGGGTTCCGTCGAGGGGTTCTCCGACCACCGTCCTGCCGCCGGAACCGCACGGTGCGAAGGTGAACACCACGCGATCGTCGAACGTCTCGAAGGTGATGTCGCCCAACCGCCCCGGGCCGGCGAGATGCCCATGCATGGATTCGAAGGTCAGGTAGACGATCAGCGGAAAGGCATCCTGCCAATCGAAGTGGCTGACGTCGAACCGCTTGTAGCGCTTGGCGAACCAATCGCCGATGACCCAGTTCTCGTACATGTCGCCGAGGGCGGCTTCGCCGAAACGGGTGATCACCACGTCGAAGAGGCCGGAGATGAAGTCCACGTCGCTGTCATGCAGATGGCGCCACGTATCCTTCATCGCATCAAGCGCCGCGCGCGCCTCGATCCGGTCGCGTGCTTCGGCCACTAGGTCCGTGAGCCGCGCTACCTCCGACCAGGCCCGGTCGCGATCTTCGGTCAGCGCCGGCCTGCCGGCGACGGCGAGCCTGTGAATCCGGCCGCATTCTTCGGCGAGTTCGGCAGCTGGTAGTGCCTTGTCCGAAAGATAGCGCAGCGTGTCGCGGCGCCACTGCGTGTAGATGTCGAAGATGATGCGCGCTTCCGTGCAAAAGTACCGCATCAGATCGGCGGTCTCGGGCGAGCCGTTTTCGATGGCCGAGGCGACGCGATGGTAGGTGCCGGTCGCAAGACCTTCCCAATCCTCCGCGCGGATCGGACGATTCAGTTCCGTGTGATGCGCAAGTGCTGCGGCCGTCATCTCATCAACTGGCCGCCGTTCACGTCGAGCGTGTGGCCGGTCACGTAGGATGACCAGTCGCTGGCGAGGAAGAGGCAGCAGTCGGCCATTTCGCGCGGAGCGGCGATGCGGCCGAGAGGAACCATCTTCATGAATTCGCCGAGCGCCGCTTCCGACACGTCGTTGCGGATCATCGGCGTGTCGACAATGCCGGGCGCAACGGCATTGACGGTGATGTCGTGCGGGGCGAGTTCGCGCGCCAGCGATTTCACAAGGCTTACGACAGCCGCCTTTGTCATGGCGTAGACCGTCGAGCCGACATAGCCGCCGGTGTGTGCGCCCTGGCTGGAGAACAGGATGATGCGCCCACCGTTGCCGGCCTCCTTCATGGCACCGGCAGCGGCCCGGGCAAGGAAGAAGGCTCCGATCATGTTGACGTCCATCATGCGGCGGATGTCCGACATGGCGACCTCGTCGAGCGGCTGGCGCAAGATGATCGCACCGGCATTGATCAGGACGTCGAGGCCGCCCATCTGTTCGCCCGCGTGACGGACAAGACCTTCGCATGAGGCGGGATCGGCGAGGTCGAGCTTCAAGGCGTGGCAGTTCGCACCAAGCTCGCGAGCCACGGCGGCTGCACCGTCGAGATTGATGTCGGCAAGGCATACGGTGCTGCCCATGGCGGCGAACCGTTCCGCCACAGCGCGACCGATGCCGCCCGCGGCGCCGGTGACGATCACTCGCTTGCCGGCGAGATGAAGTCCCGATGATGAGCGTTCGTCTGACATGGCTGTTGTCCTAAAGGCAGAGGCGGGCAACCCGCATCCGGCGGTCGCCAGCCGTGTGCGTGCTCGGCTGCGTGGGCGGGCCTGCGACTATTGTACCGCGAGGACCTGGTCTATCCACGGCTTCATCTGTCCGCCTGCGGCGGCGTCCATCTCGTCCCACACCGGAAGCATCGCGGCCTTGAACGCCTCGCGATCCGGATCGGGATTTGCCTTCAGGGCCTCGGCGAGCTTGTTCCAGTACTCCTCGCCGGCGGCTTTCGAGGCCGTGTTGAACTCTTCAATGGCTGTCGCGGCCGCTGATTTGATGATCTCCTGCTGGTCCCCCGGCAATCCGCTGAGAACGGCGGTGCTCATCGTGAGATTGACATCTGTCATGATGTGATTGGTCTTGGAGGCGAACTTGGTCACTTCCTGCATGCGTCCGACGAACAGGCCCTCGGAGGGATTCTCGACACCGTCGATGACGCCTGTCTGGAGGGCGGTGTAGACCTCGCCCCACGCCATGGGCGTCGGATTCGCGCCCAGTTTCTTGAAGGCCGAAACATAGACCGGCACCTCCGGCACGCGGATCTTCAAGCCCTGGAGATCTTCGGGCTTGCCGATCTCGCGGTCGCGTGCGGCAATGACCCGGAAGCCGGCGATGCCGTAGCCGAGAATCTCGATGCCCTGGGTGTCGCGTACCTCAGTGGCGAGATCCTCGCCGACCTTGCCCGTGAGCACCGCGAGAACATGGTCATTGTCACGGAACAGGAACGGCAGGCTGATGAAGCCAAACTGCTTCTGCCAGTTCGCCAGCGTTCCGAAATCGCTCCAGACCAGATCGAGAGTCCCGACCTGCACCGCTTCGGTGCCTTGGCGAAGGCCGGCAAGCTGGCCGGCCGGGAAAACCTCTATCTTCAACTGGCCGCCCGACTTTTCCGCGACGATCTCGGCGAAGCGCTTCGACGCGGTGTCGACCAAATGGCCGGGGGGAAGATGATGGGACAGTCTCAACGTCTTTGTTTGCGCAGACGCCTTGTTGAAGGAAGCGTCCAGGCCGAAGCCGAGAAAAGCGGCCGATGCGCCGACAAAGGCCCTTCGCGTATATCGCAGGGTCATGGTGTTCTCCTCCTGGTGCGCGTCCATCGTCGTGGCTGGAGGCGCTATGGCATTGGGTCGAGAAATGAGCGCCGAAACGCAGTCCGGCCTATGCCTTGGATAATCACCGCAGGTCTCCTACGGCGTGCAAAGGCTTCAGCCCTACCTCCTCAGAATTGCTCCACCCGTTTAATCACGTAAGGCCATCGAAGTGGCTAGGCCAATAGACAACGAGCATCATTCGGCTGTCAAGGACAACCGGACAAATCCTGCACCCAATTCGGGTGGTGAAAGGGAAACTGATTACTCGAATACGGTCAGTCCGGAGCGGTCGGCCAGTTCCATGCCGAAACCCGGTGCGTCGCCGACGACAAGTCGGCCGTTCTTCGGTACCGGTTCGTTCTTGAAGAGTTTTCCGAACACCGGCAGTACGGAACGACCGTCGGGGCTTGCGGCGACATATTCGCAGTAAGGCGAATGCGGCTGGGAGGCGATGAAATGGTAGGAGTACGGCCCGCTGCCGTGCGGTATGACGGGTATGTCGTACGCCGAAGCGTGTGCCGAGATGCGCAACAGTTCGGTCAGGCCGCCGACCCACATCACGTCGGGCTGGAGCACGTCGATCAGCCTGTCCTCGATCAGCTTGCGGAAGCCGTAGCGCGAATATTCGTGTTCGCCGGTGGTCCAGCGTATCGTTGGATGCGCCTGCTTGATCAGCCTGAAGCCGTCGGTGTCGTCGGGATGCAGCGCCTCCTCCCACCAGTAAATGTCGAGATGCTTGCACGCCTCTGCGAGCCGGATCGCGTAAGGCACGTCGAGCGACATGTAGCAATCGACCATCAGCGGAAAGCTCGGTCCGACGCTTTCGCGATGCCGGGCAAGAAAATCGACATTGGCGCGCAATCCGGCTTCGCCGTCGGCCGGACCATGGGGCAGGGGAACCTTCCCGCCCCAGAACCCCATAGCCTTCACAGCTTCCGGCGCCGGTCCTGTGCAATAGAAGCTGATCTCGTCACGGCTGAGCCCGCCTATGAGGTTGTAGACCGGCTCGCCGCGCAGCTTGCCGAGCAGGTCCCATAGCGCAAGGTCGACGACGCTGATCGCGGCGACGGTGAGGCCTTTGCGTCCATAGAACATCGAGGCACGGAAGAGCTGGTCCCAGATGCGGTTGATGTTGCGCGCATCCTGGCCAATCAGGAAGCGCGAGAAATGGTTGTTGATCAGCCAGAGAGCCGGCGGGCCGCCAAAGCCGGTGGCGACGCCTGTGATGCCGGCCTCCGTCTCGATCTCGATCACGATGGAGCCGAGAACGGCGATACCCCAGCTCGTGCGGCTGGCCTTGTACTCGGGATAGGCGGACATCGGGTTGCTGATCAGCGTATCGATCAGCCAGTGCCCCTCTTTCTGGCGATGATAATCGCCGCCGTCCCCCGTACTTTCGACGAGATAGGTGCGGACCGCCGCTATTTTTGTTCTTGCATTCAACGGACTTCCCCTGTCTCCGCCACGTTTTTCGGCTCGAGGCTCACTGAAGGTTCACGAACATGCCGCCGTCCACCAGGAGGGAGGCCCCGGTGACGTAACGAGCCATGTCGGAAGCGAGGAAGGCGACGCAGCTGGCGACGTCCTCTGGCTGGCCGATCCGGCCGAGCGGAATGCGCTTGCGGAAATAGGCGAGCTTCTCTTCGTCCTCCAGATCCTCGCGGTTGAGATCGGTCAGGATGGCGCCCGGCATCACGGAATTGCAGCGTATGCCATAGGGTCCAAGTGCGATTGCGGTCGACTGCATCAGCGAATGCACGCCGGCCTTGGTGGGCGTATAGTGTGTCTGCATGCCGCCGCCAACAAGCGCCGAGATCGAGCTGGTCGCGACGATGGCGCCGCCGGTCCCCTGTTCCTTCATCCTGTTCGCCGCCGCCTGGCAGACGAAGAACGCACCCTCGAGATTGACCGAAACCGTCCGTGTCAGGACTTCCGGCGGCATGTCGAGGAAAGCGTGGAAAGGACAGATGCCCGCATTCGAAGAAAGTACGTCCACTCCGCCCAAATGATGTACGGCGGCTGCCACCAATGCGGCTGCGGTCTCCGGTTCTCCGATATTGCCTTCGACAGCCACGCACTTCCGGCCCAGCCGTTCAACCTCGGCGACCACTTCGTCGACTGCCGAGGCGCGGTCGTAACCCTCGTCGTTCTCGCCGAAATAGCCGAACACGACGTCGGCACCCTGTCTCGCAAATTCAATCACGATCGCTCGGCCGATGCCGCGCGAGCCGCCCGTCACGATGGCTCTCTTCCCTTCAAGCAGCATGATCCCGCCTCCGGCGATCGGTTATATTCTGACGAGCCAGTCGCATGCCGGACGTCGGGTCACTGGCGAGGATAACGAACGCGGCTCGACCGGCTCTTCAAGTCCGGGCGATATTCCGGCAGACGTTCTGCCCTGTCAATTGGTAATCTTGTAAGCTAGGTTGCGACGCCTTTTATCGCTTCGTCTGGCGCTTTGCGGCGACGATCGCCGAACTTGTTGTCGAAGGTCGCTTGGTTGTCGAGCCCGTGGCGGATTCGATCCCGGCTTTCTTCATGGCATCAACGGTCGTGCGGTTGATCGAACTCAGATGCGCGCTCATCGCGTTGGTCGCCCGGTCGGGGTCACGTGTCGCCAGTGCCTTCACGATCGCATCGTGCTCGGCGGCGCTGCGGTCGAGCACGCCTTTCGTTTCGGAGGCCAGCCGACGATAATCCATGCCGAGTTCGTAGAGGCTTCGGGCGACCACCTCCATGAACGGGTTGTTGGCGATCTTCATGATCGTTTCATGGAACTCGAGGTCGAGCACGCGAAAGCCCACGGGATCCTTGGTCAACCCGTAACCAATTGCGACAAGTTCCCTCAATCTGGCGAGCGTTTCGTCCGACACCAACGGTGCACCGAGTCGGATGAGACCACATTCGATGATCAGGCGGGACTGATGCAGCGCGTCGACGTTGCTTTCGTCGAGCGAGATGACGAACTGCAGCGGCGCCAACAGTCGTGCGACTTCGAGGTCGGTGACGTAGCACCGGCCGCCCTGGCGGCTTTCGACGACACCCATGATGGCAAGCCCGCGCAGGGCTTCCCGCACCACCGGCCGACTCACCTGCAAGGCGTCCGCCAGGTCGTTTTCCGAGGGCAGCACGTCCCCGGCCTTCAGATTGCCGGAACGAACCAGCTCCAGAAGTTGGTTGGCGACCCGTTCCGCCGCCGCGGGATTGCGGGCAAGCGGCACGATCTGGTCCAATTTTCCCAACTGCAACCCCTCCGTGGCGACGCGCAGAAACTACCCGATCGCTTGGGGAGTTGCAAACTTGTAAGTCAGCTTCCGGCAGTGGTGGCCGAACTACCCCTTCTTCCAGGAGCGAAAAAGGTCGCGCATCTTGACGGTCTCGGTCAGCACGTCGTCGTGCAGCGTGTCGAAATAACCCTGGTGGACATATTCGCTGGCGACATAGCCTTCGAACCCAGCATCACGGAACGTCGAGAACATGGCGGGGAAGTTGAGTGTCCCGGCTTCCATCTTGCTCTGCAAGGCGCCCGGCCGGGCCTGCCGCAGATGAGCGTGTCCCATGTATTGGACGAGTTCGTCGATCTCCTCCTGCCGGTACCCGACGACGGCGAAGTGCGCGTAGTCCAACGCCAGCTTCACGCCCGGCGCGCGCTCGCACATTTCCGCGGTGAGGGCAGGTGTCTCCAGATAGGAGTGGACATGCGGCTCGACGCAGACGCCAATGCCTGCCTCTTGTCCTAACTCTACGAGCGGCTTCAGCGATTCCACCGTCTCGTCCAGAGCCTGCTTGCGGCTTTGAGCGCCGTTTATGACGCCGGGCAGGATGAAGACCGTCGGCACGCCTGCGGCTTTGCAGAACACCACCGCCTGGCGGAAATCGGAGAGATTTTCGTCGCGGTGCGCCGGATTGGCGAGGTTGCGTTCCTCCACCGAACCGCCGAACAGATGGTACAGGTTGGATGCCGGCAGCGGCAGCGCCGCCTTGATCTCGCGGCCATAAGTTTCCGGCTCCCGGAGCAGCCGCGCCTTGTCGAGCGCGGAGCGGTAAAAATAGCCGAGATCAATTCCTTCCATGCCGATCGCCTTGGCGACGGCGCCGACCTCGTCCAGCGTGAGCATCGGGAAGGACCAGCTCGTTACGGAAAGCTTCATGCCTCAAACCTCCTCCATCTTGCCGCTCTTAGCGGAGCGATACATCGCGTCGAGCAGTGCCGACGCGCGCATTCCGATCACACCGTCGGCAGGATTCTCTACTTCGACGCCTCGGCAAAGATCGACCAGCCGAGCGATCGGCTCGGCCGTTTCATACTCGCCGGCATTTTCGGGCAGGCTTTCGACATGCGTCTTGCCGTCATGGCGCACCACCTCGACACGGGCACGCTCGACATCGAACAGAAGCATGCCTTCGGTGCCGAAGACGCGGATGTCCACCTGGAAGC
>JAEYXI010000464.1 GCA_023428515.1 Pseudomonadota bacterium
GGTCATGGTCGGTCGGGACCTCGGCGATCCGGGCCGCTTACGCGGTCTCGTGCGGCGGGCGCTGATGGTGGCGCTTGCGATCATGGGCGTTGGTGCCCTGGTGATCTGGTTCGGCATCGCCAGGAACGCTCTCAAGCGAATCGACCGCATGTCGGCGGCAAGCCAGAAGATCATGGCCGGAGACCTGTCGCAGCGCCTGCCGGTCGGCAGGTCCGGAGACGAGTTCGATCGGCTGTCGGATTCCCTCAACGCCATGCTTGGTCGCATCGAAAAGCTCAACGAAGGTCTGCGGCAGGTTTCCGACAACATCGCTCACGACCTGAAGACGCCGTTGACCCGGCTTCGCAACAAGGCCGCCGACGCGCTGGCGGAAGATCGCGAGGAAGCACGTCGCTCCGCCCTCGAAGGGATCATCGCCGAGTCGGACCAGCTCATCCGCACCTTCAATGCGCTGCTGATGATCTCGCGTGTCGAGGCCGGGTCGATTGCCGCTGAAATGTCCGATGCGGACCTGACCGCGATCTCGGCCGACAGCGCTGAACTCTACGAGCCCGTTGCCGAGGAGGCGGGACTGTTGCTGTCGACCGAACTCGAACCGGGACTCACCGTCCAGGGCAACCGCGAACTGATCGGCCAGGCGATCTTCAATCTGCTCGACAACGCAGTCAAATATGCGCCCGCCAGCGAGGGCGGACGGCGGATCGTCCTGAAGCTCGCAAGGCAGGACGACGTGATAAGGCTGTCGGTCGGGGACAACGGCCCGGGTATCCCGGCAGACAAGCGCACCGAAGTGGTTAAACGTTTCGTGCGCCTCGACGAAAGCCGCTCCAAGCCGGGCACCGGTCTCGGGCTCTCGCTGGTTGAGGCGGTGATGGAACTGCATGGCGGGTCGCTCGAGCTTTCCGCCACCGATCCCGACAATCCCGAGGCGCCCGGCCTGACGGCCACCATGGTCTTTCCCGTCCCGAAGCCTTAATCTTTCCGGTCTTGGGAGAGATTCGAGGAGGCGCGAGTGGCGGAGGAATGGAAGCGGCTCGATACCGTGGGCGCGGACGTGATCCATCCGCTGAACCAGGCGGAGACCCGCGCGGCACTCGGCGCGCTCAGGGATATCGGCAGGTCGGAGCCTTCCGTCGCAGCCCTGCTCGCCGGAGATTCGGCGCTGAAATCGTTCATCGTCGCCGCCTTCACCCTGTCGCCTTACCTGCGTGACGTGGCCGCCGTCTCGCCGGCCCTGCTGGCGAGCGCGATTGGCGAACCGCTCGAACCGGCACTCGAACGGCATATCGCGGCGGCCCGCGGCGCCTGGCGCGGGGATGACGGCAGGACGCCCAGCGAAGGCGAGGTCATGACCCGGCTTCGTGCGGCGAAGCGGGCGGTGAGCTTTCTGGTCGCGCTTGCCGATCTCGGGCGCATCCTTGCGGCCCGGGAGACCACCCGATGGCTGAGCGCCATGGCGGACGCCTGCGTGGCCGCGGCGATCGACCACCTGCTGCTCGCCGGCCACGAGAGCGGCAAGCTGAAGCTCGCGGACCCCGCCGAACCGGGGAAGGGATCCGGTCTCTTCGTGCTCGGCATGGGCAAGCTCGGCGGCCGCGAGCTCAATTATTCTTCCGACATCGACCTCGTCGTCTTCTTTGACCCGGAGGCCGGCATCCTCTCCGACCCCCTGGACGGTTCGGAGATCTACGGCCGCATGATGCGGCGCCTGATCCGCATCATGCAGGACCGTACGGCAGACGGTTACGTCTTCCGCACCGACCTGCGCCTGCGTCCCGACCCCGGCTCGACCCCGCTTGCCGTGTCGCTCGACGCGGCGCTCATCTACTACGAGGGCAGGGGCCAGAACTGGGAACGGGCCGCATTCATCAAGGCACGTCCGATTGCTGGGGATCTCGCCGCCGGCGACAATTTCATCCGTCTCCTCACCCCATTCGTTTTCCGGAAATATCTGGATTACGCGGCGATCGCCGATATCCACTCCATCAAGCGGCAGATCCACGTGCACAAGGGGCATGGGGCGATCGCCGTGAAAGGTCACGACGTCAAGCTCGGCCGGGGCGGCATCCGCGAGATCGAGTTCTTCGCCCAGACCCAGCAACTGATCGCGGGCGGGCGGATGCCGGCGCTACGGGCGCGCGAGACCGAATCGGCGCTTGCCGCCCTCGCCGAAGCGAAGTGGATATCGCCCGAGATCGCCGCCGAGCTTACCGCCTGCTACTGGTTCCTGCGCGATGTCGAACACCGGATCCAGATGGTGCACGACGAGCAGACGCATAACCTGCCGGACACCGAGGCCGAGCTCAAGCGCATCGCCTACATGATGGGCTTCAGAGACACGGCGAGCTTCTCCCGGAGGCTGGAGGAGGTGCTGCGGACGGTCGAGAAGCGGTATGCGGGGCTGTTCGAGCAGGAGGCGAAATTATCGGGAGGCGAGGGCAACCTCGTGTTCACCGGTCAGCGGGACGATCCCGGCACCCTCGAAACCCTCGCACGGCTCGGGTTTGCACGCCCTGCGGACATGTCGCACATGATCCGCACCTGGCACTATGGACGGTATCGCGCCACGCAGTCTGCCGAAGCGCGTGAACGCCTGACGGAGATGATGCCGGCATTGCTGCAGGCATTTGGTGAAAGCAAGCGCGCCGACGAAGCGCTGCTGCGCTTCGATCACTTCCTGAAAGGGCTGCCTGCCGGCATCCAGCTCTTCTCGCTGATCGGCAACAACCCGGCGCTCCTCGCACTGATCGTCATGATCATGTCTTCCGCGCCGCGCCTTGCCGATATCATCGCGTCCAAGCCGCATGTCTTCGACGGCATGCTTGATCCGGCACTGATGGCTGAACTGCCGACCCGTGACTACCTTGCGCAACGTCTGAAGGGGTTCATCGGCGGCACCCGGCACTACGAGGAACTGCTGGACCGTCTGCGCATCTTCGCGGACGAACAGCGGTTCCTGATCGGCATCCGGCTGCTGACCGGGGCGATCACCGGCGAACAGGCAGGACGCGCCTTCACGCATCTGGCCGACCTGCTGATCGCAGCGGTGCTTGACGCAGTACGACGGGAGATCGAAACCGCCCATGGCGCTTACCCCGGCGGGCGCGTGGCGATCATGGGCATGGGCAAGCTCGGCAGCTTCGAGCTTACCGCCGGCTCGGACGTCGACCTCATCCTTCTCTACGACTACGACGGAGATGCGTCGGAGAGCGTGGGCCCCAAACCGCTCGATTCTACCCGTTATTTCACCCGCATCACCCAGCGGCTGGTGGCCGGCCTGTCGGCGCCGATGGCCGAGGGCGTACTCTTCGAGGTCGACCTTCGTCTGCGGCCTTCGGGCAACAAGGGGCCGGTCGCCACGCGCATCAACGCCTTCGACAAATACCAGCGAGAGGAGGCCTGGACATGGGAGCACATGGCGCTCACCCGTGCCCGGCTGGTCTGCGGCGACGAAAGCCTGATGGATGAGGCGCGGGGCGTGATCGGCGAGGTGCTGTCGGCCGGCCGGGACGTGCGCAAGATTGCCGCGGACGTGGCCGAGATGCGCAAATTGATCGAGAAGGAGAAGCCGCCGCGCGACATATGGGACCTGAAGCTGATCCCGGGCGGCCTGATCGACCTTGAGTTCATTGCGCAGTACCTCCGGCTGATCGCTCCGGCCAAGGGTATTGCGGCTGACACCTATGGTCTCAGCACGGCGGACACGCTGAAGTGGCTGGGCGGAGCATTGCTGAAGCCTGCCGACCTCGATGACTGCCTGAGAGCCCTGCGCCTCTTTACGGAGGTCTCGCAGATCATCCGCCTCTGCCTGGATGGACCCTTCGACCCAGGAGACGCGCCGGCCGGCCTCCTGGAGCGCATATGCCGGGCGGGCGATTGCCCGGACATTGCCACGCTCGCAAGCGAGATCAAGCGTCTTTCCAAGGCCGTGCGGATGGTCTTCGCGAGGACCGTGGTCGCGTGAGCCTTCAGGCCGTTCGTCTGCGGGTCTCGGCGGCGGACAGGTCGGGAATGTGCAACGAAACGACCGTGCCTTTCCCGACGCGCGAGCGGATGCGCATACGGCCGCCGTGAAGGGCGATCAGTGAGCGGGAGATGGCAAGCCCCAGACCGGAGCCACCCTTGCTCTTGGCATACTGGCTCTGCACCTGTTCGAACGGATGGCCGATCTTGGAGATCGCTTCCTGCGGGATGCCGATGCCGCTGTCGGCGATCGTCAGCAGCATCCCCCCGTCCACCTTGCGTGCCCGAAGTTCGACATGACCGCCTTCATTGGTGAACTTCACGGCATTCGAGAGGATGTTGAGCATGATCTGCTTCAATGCACGCCGATCGGCGACGACATGAAGGTTGTCGCACAGGCGCTGGCGGATCGCGATGGCCTTGTCCTGCGCGGCGATCGAGGTGAGGCGGAGCGTCTCCTCGATCAGCGGCTTCAGGTCGACCGCCTCGGTCTGGATGCGCATATGGCCAGCCTCGATCTTCGACATGTCGAGGATGTCGTTGATGACGTTGAGCAGGTGCTTGCCGCTATCGTGAATATCTCTGGAATATTCGAGATACTTCGGCGAACCGAGCGGGCCGAACATGCCGTTCATGAGGATCTCGGAAAAACCGAGGATGGCGTTGAGCGGCGTTCTGAGTTCGTGCGACATGTTTGCCAGGAACTCGGACTTGGCCTTGTTGGCTGCTTCCGCGCGTTCCTTTTCGGCCTGATAATTGGCATTGGCGGTCGAAAGCTCAGCCTTCTGCCGTTCCAGCTTCTTCTGCGACGAGGAGAGATCTCCGATCGTCGCCATGAGCCGGCGCTCGCTCTCGCGCAGCCGCTCCTGATGGCGCTTGAGGAGCGTGATGTCGGTCCCCACCGCGACCAGGCCGCCGTCGCGGGTGCGGCGCTCGTTGATCTGCAGCCAGCGCTCGTCGGCAAGCTGCACCTCGGTGGTCCGAGAAAGCCCGCTGCCGTCCGGATCGGCAACCCGCCGTTCGATGACCGGCCGGGCGGCGGCCGCATTGACCGCCGCACGTTCGGTGCCCGGCACCAATACACTGTCCGGAAGACCGTATGCCTGCTGGAAGTGGGTATTGCACATCACGAGACGGTCGTTCTTGTCCCACAGGACGAAAGCTTCCGAGGTGCATTCGATTGCGTCGGCGAGCCGCTGGTCGGCTTCCGCGTAGCGCTGCGCGAGCCGATGCTGCTCCGTCACGTCCATCGCGATACCGATCACGTGAGTGCGGCCTGCCGCCGTCTTGACCACCTGTGCCCGGGCGCGCATCCAGACATAATGTCCTGCCGCATGCCGCATGCGGAACACCTGGTCAACCTGCTTGGCATTGCCGCGGCTGATGGCGCGGGCGAGCGCATAGATATTGCCGTCATTGGGATGCATCATCCGCGCCGCGTCCGAGAACGAGATGACGTTGCTTGCGGGCGGCAGCCCGAGCATCTCGTACATCGACCCCGACCAGAACAGGCGGCGGTTGGCCGCGTCGAAGTCCCACAAGCCGCAGCGCCCGCGCGACAGCGCCGTTTCGATGCGCAGGTTCGACTCCACGAAAATGTCGTCGGCTTCCCGCGCGCGCCTCACCTGCATGTAGTAGGCGTAGAGGATGACGAGCAGGATTGCCGATATGCCGGCGAAGATGGTGACGTTGAGGGAGACCTCGTTGCGCCAGAAGCGATTTATGCCCTCAAGCGAGTGAGCCGCGACGATGAGCGCGCCTTCCGCGCCGACCGGCTGAATGGCAGCATAATGGGGAATTTCCCCGAAATAGGTCTCGATCAGGCCACCGTCGTTTGCGAAGCGGCGCAGTGCCGCCGTCTCCGGCAGGACGGAGGCAAGGCGGCGGCCTATGTAAGCGGAGGCCCCATCGGAACCGCCGACGATCACACCCGACTCGCTCACCAGGAGCACAAAGGCACCTGTGTTGAGCATCTGTTGCGGCAGAACCGAGCGAAGCCTCGCTTCCACAACGCTCCGCTTGCTCGGGGAGAACGTTGGAGCTTGATCGGCAAGCGCAGCGCCCGCGGCGGCCGCCATCAGGGTTGTCGACCGGCGGGCCGCATCTTCCATCCTGCCATGTTCGGCTGTGATGCCGAGGATGCGGGAAGCAGCGACCACGGTCAGAAAGGCGAGGATGAGGATCGGTATGGAGCGTTTCAGCACCATTTCGACCTGAGGTATCTGACGCGCCATCGGCTTGACCGAGAGGCGCGTCTCGTCTGCCAGCACACCTCTCAACTGCGAGAAGCTCGGAAATTTTAGACGCAACCATCCGCCGGCCGCGGTTGCCCGCTGCACGTCCGCCATCGTTTTCATGGTGTCCCTCATGGTGACCCGGCGCGCCGCTCGCCCGAATCTGGCTTAATGAATCATTAGTGATTCTGCGTGTCCAGAGGGTCTGCCGATTTTTTTGCAAGCCGGTTCGCCTGCGAGTCCAAATGGCTCGCAGGCGGCTGCAAGGCGGTCGGCCAGACGCGTCAGCGGCGAACCCCGGTTGCGGTGAGGTCGACTGCGACTACGCGGGCCGAGCAGTTCCGACCGCCGGCGGCGTCTTCAGCTTTTCAGCATGCGTTCGACGATGTCGCGAACGTCGGCCGACAGTGCCTCGGCTCGCTCGATGGTCATCAGGGCCGCGCGAGCACGTTCGGCACGCTGAGGCTCCAGTGAGCGCCACGAACGCATGGAGGTGAGGATACGCGCCGCAAGCTGCGGGTTCTTCGGATCGATCGCCAAGATCTGGTCCGCAAGGAACTTGTAACCCTCGCCGTCCGGGCGATTGAAGCCAGTGGGGTTGCCGAATGCAAATGAACCGACCAGCGCCCGCACGCGATTGGGATTGCTGGGCACGAACCTCGGATTGTTCATCAGCGCCTTCACCCGCTCAAGCGCGCCGGCCCCGGGGATGGTTGCCTGGATGGAGAACCATTTGTCGATGACGAGCGGATTGCCGTCGAAGCGCGTGAGGAAGCTTGCAAGCGCTGCGATCGTTTCCGGCGCATCGGGGAAGCGATGGGCAAGCACAGTCAGCGCCTGGGCGAGATCGGTCATGTTGTCGGCCAGCGAAAAGGCTTCGGCAGCGCGCGACGGCGTTCCTTGCGCATAGGTCAGATAGGAAAGCGCCATATTGCGGAGCGCCCGGCTGCCGGCGCTTTTGGCGTCAGGCGTGTAGGGACCGTCAGCCGTCATGGCGGAGAACAACGCCGAGAAGGTGTCCTCGCCGGCTTGCGCGATGGCCGTCAGGATGGCTTGCCGCCCCGCATAGATCGCGTCGGGGTCGATGTTGCTTGCGAGTTCCCGGGCGATGTCCACCTCGGTTGGAAGCGCCAGCACCTGGGCCCGGAAAGCAGGTTCCAGCCTGTCGTCGCCGGCGACCTCCAGCAATGCGGAGATGACGGCCGGCAGGCAGGTGACGGTGCCGCCGTCGCCAATGTCTCGGGCGCCCTGCATGAGCACGGGCAGGATCAGGTCGTTCAGCGCCTGCCACCGGGCGAAGAGATCGGTATCGTGGCGCGCGATATGCACCAGATCGTCGATGCTCTGGTCGAGATGCAGATTGATCGGGGCTGAAAAGCTGCGGTTGAGCGACAGGACCGGACGGGAGGAAATGCCGGAAAAGGTGAAGGTCTGCTGGCGCTCGGTCAGGTGAAGCACCTCGCCGGTAACCTCTCCGCCCGCAACGGCGGAGGGGGTCGCGTTCGCTCCGTTGTCGAGGATCAGCGCGCAGGAGAGCGGGATGTGGATCGGCTCCGTGTTGGGCTGGCCCGGTGTTGCCGGGATTATCTGTTCCAGCGACAGCGTGAAGGTGGCCGCAGCGGCGTCGTAGGCGCCAGATGCGGTGAGCAGCGGCGGGCCGGCCTGGTGGAACCAGAGCGAGACCTGCGAGAGGTCGCGACCGGTCGCGTCCTCGAAGCACTTGACGAAGTCCTCGACGGTCGCAGCGTGCCCGTCATGGCGCTCGAAGTAGAGATCCATGCCCTTCTTGAAGCCGTCCGTGCCCAGAAGCGTGGCGATCATCCGGGTGACTTCCGAGCCCTTCTCATAGACCGTCGTCGTGTAGAAGTTGTTGATCTCCCGATACTTCGTCGGGCGAACCGGGTGGGCGAGGGGGCCCGCGTCCTCGGGGAACTGCTCCGATTTCAGGTGGCGGACCTCGGCGATCCGCTTGACGGCGCGCGAGCGCATGTCGGCGGAGAATTCGTGGTCGCGGTAGACCGTCAGGCCTTCGTTCAGGCACTGCTGGAACCAGTCGCGGCAGGTGATGCGGTTACCGGTCCAGTTGTGGAAGTATTCGTGGGGGATGATCGCCTCGATATTGGCGTAGTCCTGGTCGGTGGCCGTCGCCGGGTCGGCAAGGACATACTTGTCGTTGAAGACGTTGAGGCCCTTGTTCTCCATCGCCCCCATGTTGAAGTCGGAGACGGCGACGATCATGAAGATGTCGAGGTCGTACTCGCGCCCGAAGCGCTCCTCGTCCCACTTCAAGGATCGCTTCAGCGCGTCAATCGCATAGGCGGCGCGCGGCTCCTTGCCGTGCTCGACATAGATCTTCAGCGCGACTTCGCGGCCGGACATGGTGGTGAAGGTGTCCTCGACGACGCCGAGGTCGCCGGCGAC
>JAEYXI010000498.1 GCA_023428515.1 Pseudomonadota bacterium
TCCCTGCCACGGAGGGAGAAGTCGGGAAGCGGGCACGGGGCCTGGCCTCTCAAATATTATACGTGGCCGGTTTCCCGTGCCCCGCCGGCGTTCTTGCCCTACCTGAGGGGGCGACGGCATTCGCGACGCAGCCTCGGTCAGGGCCCGGTCCTTGCGGCTCATCACCAAAGCACGCCACCTCCGCGTGCCGAACCGGCGCCGTCCCCTCCACGCTCATCCGGTTCATGACCCGTGTTCCCGCGAGGGCGATGGGCAAAGTATCGCTCAGAGCAAAGGGGTGTGAATAAACAGGCCTAAAATTTCTATTGCAATCGAGAAAAATCAATGGGTTGAGCGGAAACTCTTTCCACCCGTTGGGAGGCAAGGAGGGGTCGACGCCTTCCCGTTACAGCCAGAGCCCGGCGCGTCATTGCCTCGTTACCAGGCTCGGCGAGTTTGCGTGCGAACTGTTGAGGAGACCACGAGATGAATCGCCTGTTTGCCGCCGCCAGCCTGCTGGCCCTATCCGTCGCCAACGCCGCCGCTGACGGTGTGTCCGTCGAGGAGGGGCAGCGCGTCGCGATCGTCGGCGGCTGTCACGACTGCCACACCGACGGCTATGCCGTCAGCGGCGGGCAGGTCGACCAGGAGAATGCGTTGCGCGGCAGCGCGGTCGGCTTCCAGGGACCCTGGGGCACGACCTATCCGGCGAATCTCAGGCTGACGCTCGCCAAGATGAGTGAGGACGAGTTCGTCGGTTATGGGCATGCCGTCAAGACGCGGCCGCCGATGCCGTGGTTCAACATGCATGCCATGAAGGAGGACGAGTTGCGCTCCTTCTACCGTTACGTGAAGTCGCTGGGCGAGCCGGGCATGCCGGCGCCGCAATATGTCGAGCCGGGCGTGCAGCCGATCACGCCCTTCATCTTGTTCGAACCGCAAATGCCGACACGGTCCCAATGAAGGGGCGCAGCGAGCGGGGCGTAGTGATCCCACGCAAAAAGGCCGGGTTTCCCCGGCCTTTTGTTCAGATGCCAAGCTCTGAAAGCTCTTAGAAGAAGCTCTTTCTCTGCCACCAGCCGCTGCGCTTCGGCTGGTCAGGGGCAGGCTCCGCCTGGCCTTCCGCTGGCGTGGAGGAGACGACGGCCACGGCAGGCTCGCTGCTTGCCGCCTTGCGGCGCGAGGGCTTTTCCTCTGCAGGCTTTTCGGTAACCGCTTCAGCAGCTTCGGTCTGGATGGCCTCAGGCTGAGGCGCCTCGGTTTCAGCGGCCGCAACCGGCTCGACGGCAGGCTCCGAAGCCGCCTCGGCCACAGCTTTCTTCGCCCTCGACGCACGGCGCGGCTTCTTCGGCGGCTCGGGAGCAGCCTCGGGCTCCTCCGCGACTTCCTCCGTTGCGCTGGCCTCGACGATCTCTTCGGCCAGGACCTCGGCCGGCGCGACGGGTTCGTCGTCGGCCTGGTCGCCGGCTTCCGCCTGGGCATCTTCGTCGCGGCGATTGCGCTTGCCGCCGCGCTTGCCGCGCCGGCGCTTCTTGGCCTGGCCGTCTTCCGCTGCCTCGGCAGCGGCTTCTGCTACGACCTCTTCGGTTGCCTCGGCGTCTGCCTCTACCTGGACCTCAAGGTCGCTCTCGCTTGCCGCGAACTCGGCCTCGGGCGTGGTTTCCGAATGCTCGTCCGACGCATCTTCGCGCGGCGCTCCATTGTGGTCGTGATCACGGTCGCGACCGCCGCGGCGCCGCCGCCGCCGGCGACGCTTGCGGTGGCCTTCCTCGCCTTCGGCATGACGCTGCTGTTGCTGCGGGCGCTGCTCAGCTTCGACCTCCTCGGTCTCCTCCTCGATGACGATGTCGTCCTCTTCCTCTTCAACCGGCGGCGGCGCGAGGAACTGCTGCTCCTGGAAGCCGACAGGCTTCTCGGCCACCGCGCCGCGCAGGATGGAGTAGTGCTGGGCGCCGACCGTCTCGTCGACCTCGATGGTGATCGTCAGGCCGAAGCGCGCCTCAAGCTCGTGAAGCGTGCTGCGCTTGTGGTTGAGCACGTAGAGCGCGGTCGAGGCCGGCGTCTTGACGACGATGTGGTGGCGCGAATCCTTGAGCAGGAACTCCTCGATGGCGCGAACCACCAGAAGCGCAACGGAGGAATCGGAACGCACATGGCCGGTGCCGCCGCAATGCGGGCAGGGCTTCATGGTCGATTCCAGCACGCTGGCGCGGATGCGCTGGCGGCTCATCTCCATCAGGCCGAAATGCGAGATGCGGCCGAGCTGGATGCGCGCGCGGTCGTTCTTCAGATGGTCCTTGAGGCGCTTCTCGACCGCACGGTTGTTGCGGTTCTCCTCCATGTCGATGAAGTCGATGACGATGAGGCCGGCAAGGTCGCGCAGGCGAAGCTGTCGCGCGACTTCCTCGGCGGCTTCGAGATTGGTGTGGAGCGCCGTTTCCTCGATCGAATGCTCCTTGGTGGAGCGTCCCGAGTTGACGTCGATCGAGACCAGCGCCTCGGTCTGGTTGATGATGATGTAGCCGCCGGACTTCAGCGTCACCTGCGGCTGCAGCATGCGGTCGAGCTGCGCCTCGACGCCCGAGCGGGCGAAGATCGGCGTCGTCTCGCGATAGGGCTGCACCACCTTGGCGTGAGACGGCATCAGCATCCGCATGAAGTCCTTGGCTTCGCGGTAGCCTTCGTCGCCGGATACGAGAATTTCGTCGATGTCCTTGTTGTAGAGGTCGCGCACCGAGCGCTTGATCAGCGATCCTTCCTCGTAGACGAGGGCAGGGGCGGTCGACTGCAGCGTCAGGCTGCGGACGTTTTCCCAGAGCCGCATCAGATATTCGTAGTCGCGCTTGATCTCGGCCTTGGTGCGGCTCTCGCCGGCGGTGCGCAGGATGACGCCCATGCCCTGCGGCACTTCGAGGTCGGCGACGACCTCTTTAAGGCGCTTGCGGTCCTGCGCGTTGGTGATCTTGCGCGAGATGCCGCCGCCGCGCGCGGTGTTGGGCATCAGGACGGAGTAGCGGCCGGCGAGCGAGAGGTAGGTGGTCAGCGCCGCGCCCTTGTTGCCACGCTCTTCCTTGACGACCTGCACGAGCAGGATCTGGCGGCGCTTGATGACTTCCTGGATCTTGTAGTGGCGGCGCGGCGGCTTGCGGCGGTTGCGCACTTCCTCCAGCGCATCCTCGGCGCCGACCGATTCGACCTCGTGATGATCGTCGTCGTGATGGGCCTGGTGCACTTCCTCGACGGCGCCGTTGCCGTCGGTTTCGGCCGGTTCGGGCAGCTTTTCAGTGACGGTATCGAGTTCGACCTCGGCCGCGATGGAGGTCGGGCCGCCCTTGGAATTCTCCTCTTCGGAGGAGGTGTCTTCCGCAGCAGGCTCCTCGCCTGAAACGGATTCCTCCTCCGTCTTCGCTTCCTCGGAGGCTTCAACTTGTTCCGGGGCGGGCGTTTCTTCGGCTGTGGCGGTCGTTGCCTCGTCGGCGTCCGACCCGGCCTCGGCGGCGCTGTCGTCTGCCGTGGCTTCGGCCGCCGCCTCGGTGGTTTCGGCGGGCTGGTCCTCCGTCGGACCGGCGAAAGGCTCTTGGGCTTCCGTGCCTTCCGCGGCCTTCAGGGCGTCGTCGCCGCGGTCGCGGCTCCTGCCGCCGCGCCGGCGCCGGCGATTGCCGCGTCCGCGCTCCTCGCCGTCCTCATCCTCGTCTTCGGCTTCCTCCGCCTCGGCGCGCAGCAGCGCCTGACGGTCGGCGACCGGGATCTGGTAGTAGTCGGGATGGATTTCGCTGAAGGCGAGGAAGCCGTGACGGTTCCCGCCATATTCGACGAAGGCAGCTTGAAGGGAAGGCTCTACGCGGGTGACCCGCGCCAGATAGATGTTTCCTTTGAGCTGCTTCTTGTCCTGCGATTCGAAATCGAATTCTTCAATGCGGTTACCGCGAACGACGACAACCCGCGTTTCCTCCGGGTGGGAGGCATCTATAAGCATCTTGTTGGGCATTTAATCTTTTCCCTCCGGCAGCCGCCGACCGCAGCGGGAGGGAGAAACTCCGCCGCCGAGCGCCTGTTGGGATGCCGGAAATTGCGTCCGCCAGAGGTTGGCCATGGGCGTGGCGAAGCGTCATGGCGGTGCCGCCCGCTGCCGAATTGGCGCGGTGTGTCGCGGACCTTTCCATTGTTGCGCTTGCCATTCCTTGCCTTGCGGAACCCTTTGAACCTAAGCCCGGAGAATGCCGGACCAGCTGATTTGCTCGCGAAGAGCCGGCGCGGATCCTTCGTTCTCCGGCCGTATTGCTTGCGGCAGGGGCTCCGCGCCACGGGAGCGCCCTGACGAAATCCACAGGGACCATCCATGCCGCCATCGCTGATTGCGATTGGAGCCGCTTACGCCGCCTTGAATAAGCCTTTGGGAGTGGCGGCGGAGGGGTCCGGGCATTGCGGTGATCCGGTATCGCTTTTATGATTTGACGCAGTTTTAGGCAACCCCGATTTGTGCTGCCGGCAAACTCGCTTCCGCTGCGGCAACGCCTGGAAAGGCTTGGTTAACCTTATCTGGATACCACTCGTTAACAGTATATACAGCCTATCCAGCCGCCGGATGGGCGCCCCGAAGCAGCAGTATCTGAGGCAGGGAACTGGTGATGAGTCGTAGAGCCGACAGGCAGGAAAGCGGTTTCGGCGCGGTCGCCTCGGCGATTTTCCTGTTTTTCGGCCTCGTCTGCGCGGCACTCCTTTCTTCGCCGGCATCCGCGCTCGAAGCGCACGACTACAAGATGGCCGGCGACGCGACGCATATGCGCGTCGTCATAAACTTCGACCAGGAGCCGGAGCCGAGATGGTTCCTGCTGCGCTCCCCCTACCGGCTGGTGATCGACCTGCCGAAGACGTCTTTCGCGATCGATCCCAAGGAGCTGAAGGCGAGGGGGCTGATCAAGAATGTCCGCTACGGGCACATCAACGACAAGACATCCCGCCTGATCATCGAGGCCAAGGGTCCGTTCGCCCTCGACAAGGTCGACATAGTGCAGAACGAGGATTCGGACGGATATCGCCTGATGGCCGATATCTCGTCGGCCTCGCAGCAAGCCTTCGACGAGGCGCTGGCCGAGCAGGCGCAGACGACCGGCTCGACCGAGACGACACCAAAGAGCGAGCGCCTGGGGCTCAGAACCGGTCGCGCCGGCCAGCGCTTCACCATCGTGATCGATCCCGGCCACGGCGGCATAGACGGCGGCGCGAACGGACTGAGCGGCACCGTCGAGAAGGACATCACACTGACCTTCGCCAAGGAATTGCGCGACAAGCTGCGCGCCGACGGCCGCTACAACGTCTTCATGACCCGCGAGAAGGACGAATTCCTGCGCCTCGACGACCGCGTGAGGATCGCCCGGGAGCACGAAGCCGATCTCTTCATCTCCATCCACGCCGACACGATCAGGCTGAAGGGCATACGCGGCGCGACCGTCTACACGGTTTCGGAAAAGGCGTCGGATGCGGAAGCGCAGGCGCTGGCCGACCGCGAAAACCTTTCCGACCAACTCGCTGGCATCGAGATCGAGGAGGAGAACCACGAGGTTGCCGACATCCTCGTCGACCTCATCAAACGGGAGACGCACAGTTTCTCGATGCGCTTCGCGCGCTCGCTGGTCGGTGAACTGTCGACGACGGTCGGGCTGATCAACAATCCCCACCGTTTCGCCGGATTCAGGGTGCTGAAGGCGCCTGACGTGCCGTCGGTGCTGCTGGAACTCGGCTACCTGTCCAATGCCAAGGACGAGCAGCAATTGACGAGCGCCGAATGGCGCGGAAAAGCTGCGGCGAGCATCTCCAAGGCGATCGAGATTTTTGCGACTTCCACGGGAAGCGCGGGCGGCTGAGATGCCCGGCCGGGACGAGAACGGCTTTCCAAGTGGCGCATCGACAACAGTCGCCATAAATATTGGCGGATTCGGACGCCCAAATCACGGTTGCCGCATTTTGCACACATCGCCGGATCAAAGGGGTGGCGAATTCAGAATATGCCAGACCCAGCGACACTTACGTGCTAACGTTATTGTGCGGAGGTCTCCCGATCTGGCATTGGAGCGGGTATGATTCGACTTATCGGTTATTTCTTCGGCATCGGGACCGCGCTCGCGCTGCTTGTGGCAGCGGGCATCGCGGTGTTCGTCGGCAACATGGCCAAGGAATTGCCCGACTACGAAGTGCTGGCGAAATACGAGCCGCCGGTCACTACCCGGGTCCATGCCTCCGACGGCGCGCTGATGGGCGAGTTTGCCAGGGAGCGCCGGCTCTATCTGCCGATCCAGGCGGTGCCTGACCGGGTCAAGGCCGCGTTCCTCTCCGCCGAGGACAAGAATTTCTACAAGCATCCGGGCATCGACATAACCGGCCTGTTCCGCGCCGGGGTCAACAACCTGCAGACCGGCTCGCGCCAGGGCGCATCAACGA